>JACXUW010000317.1 GCA_014763705.1 Micrococcales bacterium
CATCACGACGGGTTTGATCCGCACCCCGTCGGCATCGGGGCGGTGGCAATTCTGACATTCGAGCTTCTTCCCGAAATCATATTGGCCGCGGAAACTTGCCGCCATCCGCGCCACCCCGCCGTTGGCGGCCAGATGGACGTCGTGCGGAAATTTCAGGCCGTCATAATCGACCAGTGGCCCCGTGCCGGGCATCGCGCGCGCCGGTTTGGCGCCCGGCGCGCGCGGACGAGGGGGCGGAATTCGGGGTGCGCGGTGCCGAAATCGCCGGCATCGGCAACATCGACCTTGAAGCCTGCCGCCTTGAGACGCGCGGCCATACCGTCGTGGCAATCGGCGCAGAATTTCTGCGGCGTCGGCGGCATCGGCCCCGCGCCTTCATGCTCGGTGTGGCATTCGACGCAGCGCCCCTGCGGCTTGTTGAACGCCTTGGCGAAGCCCGCGAGGACTTTCTCGCCGACACCCGGCGGGTGCCGCGCGGCGAGCAGCATCGCGGTCGAGGCATCGGCATGGCTCGCGCTCATCGCCTTATGCTCGCCGGTATGGCATCCGACGCACGCCTTGTCGGTCACCGCGACGAACGCGTCGACATGGCACGCCTGGCAATCATTCTTCAGGCTGGCGTGTGCGCTCGACAGCGGTCCCGACAGCCACGCCTTGTCGGCATGATAGCCCTGCGGGCGGACATCGACGCCGCGATAGCTGTGCCAGGCCCAGATCGGCCCGACCAGAAAGGCGAGCAGCACGACCAGCGCAAAAGCCCAGGCGCCCATGCGGCGCCCCGGCATCACCGCGGCGAGCGAAAAGGCCCGGGCCTCGTCGACATCCTTCGACGATTGCGACAGTTCGTCGATCCGCTCGACGAGCAGGATGATATTCTCGCCCTCGCGCGCGATCGTCAGCCGGTGGCCGCCAAAGCGCAGTTCGGCCCCCGCCGCGCTGTCGATGTCGGCGGTGTCGAGCGTCCGGCCGTTGAGGTCGAACCCCAGCCCCTCGCTCGCCTGCACCCGCACATGGCGGCCGTCGGCGCTGCTGATCGTCGCATGCTGCGGGTTCACCGCCAGATCGGCGACGTGGATCGTGTTGCCGCCGTCGCGGCCCAGCGTGATGCTGGCACCGGGCAGCGGCTGATCGCGAACGATCTGCTTGCCCGTCTTGGTCGTCGATATGCGGCGCAGGATGAAGCTCATGATCCCCGCCTCACCAGTAAAAGAAGACGCTGATGATATGTGCCGACAGCGCCGCGATCAGCGCGAAGGTCAGCGGCACATGCACATAGAGCCAGATCTCCAGCATCGCCCGGATGCGCAAATGCGCGCGTAGACGCGCCAGTGCGGCTTCCTTTTGCGAAAGCAGTCCGATGACCTTCTGCCGCGCGTCGGCGTTACCGCCGTGCGCGAGCGACAGCGCGCGCAGCGCCGCCGCCGTCGCGTCCTTCGGATAACGCCCGGTCAGCCGCGCCCTAATCCCCCCCGCGAAGGGATCTTCGTCGAGCGAGGCGAGCACCGGCGCCGTGTCCTCCGGCGACAGCGGCTGCGCGGCGGCGTGCAGCTGGCGGTCGAAGGCGCGGATCGCCTCCAGCATCTGCATCTGCGTCATCTCGTCGCGATTGTTCGACAGCGCCGCGGGCAGCGTCGCATAGACGATCACGCCATAAAGGCCCGACAGGATGACCAGCATCATCAGCGCCCAAGCGAGCGTGTGGACGTTCCAGCCGAGCTGGAAACCCGTGTGCCAGGTGCCGATGACGACCAGGCTCAGACCCAGATAGACATGCGCCGACGTCCACGCCTTCAGCGACCAGGCGTCGCGCGTCATCTTGCGCTTGCGATAGCCGAGCGCGGTCAGCCACAGGATCAGCCCCGCGCCGATCGTCCCGAGCGTATAGCCGTACCAGCTTCCGCCATTGGCGCGCGGCGTCACGTCGATCAGCGCATAGGAGGTGATGACGAGCAGGCACAGGCCGCCCGAAATCTTCGCCCAGCGGAAATTGGCGTAGCGCAGAAAGCCCTCATGCTTGCGCTCGCGGACGCGTTCGGTCTGGGTGGCCCGGTTGCGGCGGCCCAAAAGCCTTCTGGGAAACAGACTCGCCATCAGCCCGCATCCTCCTCGAGCCGCGCGATGACCGGGGCCGCGTCCGGGTCGCTCCAGCGCAGGTGCGGGAAGACCGCCTGGTCCTCGAGCGTGTGGTGGCCGGTGACGACCCGGCAGTAGGACTCGCAGTAGGCACCGAGCGTCCACTGGTTCTGCCGCATCGTCATCGCGTTGACGGCGGAGCGCGCGCTGCCGACGGTCATCCGGCCCCGCGCGACCTGGTCGACGACGTCGCGCACCTGGGCCAGCTCGGCCCGCAGGTGGTCGTGCACCTCGACGAGGTGGCGTGGAGCCGCGAGCTCGGCGTCCGAGTAGGCCGCGGCGTCCGCGGGCACCGGGTAGGTCGGGCGTGACGCCTCGTCCCACCCCAGCTCGCCGGTGAGCCGCGTCCCGTCGTCCGGCGTCGGCACGAACCGCGGTGCAGCGGAGCCCGTCTCGATGCGCTCCCGAGGCACGACAACCGGTTCGGTGGCCGTGGTGCCGTCGGACGGGCGTCCGGCCGCCCCCGTCCGCCCGGCCTCGACGAGCTCACGGGTCGCCGGTGCGACCTCGCGGGCCCAGGCCTGGACGAGCCCCGGGTCGTCGGCGCCGAGGACGAAGGTCGCCATCCCGTGCTCGAGGGTGAGCTCGGCGAGCTGCTCGGGCCAGTCGGACGGGGTGCCGCGCAGCCCGCTCCCGGACCGCCCGCCGGGGAAGACGTTGTAGAGCCGGCGGACGTCCTCCGGCGCCCGGCCGGCCGCCACCGCGGCCTCGTCGATGACGGCGTTCATCCCGCCGAGCGCGTCCGGGTCGGCGTAGCCCATGCTCGGCAGCCAGCCGTCGGCGAGCCGTCCGGTGACCCGCAGCATCCGCGGCTTGTAGGCACCGAGCCAGATGCCGACGGGGTGCGCGGGACGCGGGCCGGCACCACCGCGTCGTCGGGCTTCACGCCGGCCCTCGACCCGCACCGACCCCTCACCGGCCCACATCGCCCGCAGCACGGCGACCGCCTCGACGAGTGCATCGACCGCCTCGCCGGGAGCGAGCCGTGCGCCGCCCGCCGCCTCGACGGCGTCCCAGAAGGCGCCGGTCCCGAGGCCGAGCTCGACGCGGCCGCCGGTCAGCAGGTCGAGGGACGCGACGGCCTGCGCGAGCACGGCCGGCGGTCGCAGCGGGAGGTTCGCGACGTTCGGGGCGACGCGCACGGCCGTCGTCCGGGCGCCGATGACCGACAGCAGCGTCCAGGCGTCGAGGTGACGGGCCTGGTACGGGTGGTCCTGGACGGTCACGAGGTCGAGGCCGAGGACGTCGGCCAGCTGGGCGAACTCGAGGACCCGCTCCGCGGACGCGGCGTCGGGCGTCGGGAAGATCCCGAACTCGAGGTCGTGCCCGTAGTCGGTCACCGCGCGGCCGGGCCCGCGGAGGCACCGCCCTCGGCACGGTCATCCTCGACCGGGACGACCCCGCCGACCCCCTCGTCGACGACGCTCGGGGGCAGCCGGCCCTCGTCGCCGTACCCACCGAGCAGCTCGGCCATCGCGAGGTGCGGCCGGGCCTCCGCGGGCCGCCCCTGGCGTTCGAGCGTGCGGCCGAGGAGCAGGTTGGCGTACGCCTCGTCGGGGTCGTCGACGAGGATGGCGCGGGTCACCCGCTCGGCGCGCCCGAGCTGGGCGGAGTGGTAGTACGAGCGGGCGAGCAGCAGCCGCAGCTCGGTCGTGCCGTGCAGCGGCGGCTCGAGGGCGCTGGCGTCGACGAGGGCCGAGAGCTCGGTCGCCGCCGCCCGGTACTCCCCGTGCTCGAAGAGGCCGCGGGCTCGCTGGTAGCGGTCGGCCATGCCGGTGTCGGGGGTGGTCATGGGACGCACAACGCCGCGTCACGCCACCCTTGTTCCGGTCCGCGACGCGGGAGACCGGGTCGGCCCCCGTCCCCCACGTCCACGCCCGCACGAGGCAGGATCGGAGCGTGACCGTCCCGCCCTCGACGCCTCCGGAGCAGCAGCCGCGCCCCCCGCGGACGCGGCGCCTCTCCGACGGCGCGCGGGCCGTCGGCCGGGGCGGCAACGCCGGGCTGCGGGCCGTCGGGAAGGGGGGCGCGGCCTCGGCCCGCAG
>JACXUW010000318.1 GCA_014763705.1 Micrococcales bacterium
AGCCCGGACGCCGCGCCACCCGGGGAAGTGCCCGCGCACGGTGCCGCCGTCCGGACGCAGCGGCCGGCACCACGCCGCGTCGGCGGGCGCCGGTCCCTGACCATCTACGACGTGGCCGCCAGGCTCGAACACCGGCTCTACATGGCGGACCCGACCCGCGCGTCGATCCATGACGGCTGTCAGCTCGCCATCCGGTACGGGCTGTCCGGCGTCGTCGCCCGGCCGGAGTCCGTCGCGATGGTGGGTGCGCAGCTGGCTGGCACGGCGGTCGGTGTGGTCACTGTCCCCGGGTGGCGCGACGACGACGTCGAGCCGCTCGCCACTCGCGCGTTGCACGCCGAGGCGCGCCGCCTGTCGGCCGAGGGTGCCACGGACCTGGCCATGCTGGCCACCGGCCAGCGACTCGCCGTGGACGGCGCCCGCCGCTTCGCCGACGAGGTCGCCGACCTCGTCGAGGCCATGCACGCCTGCGGAACACGAGTGCGTGTCGTCCTGGACACCGACGGGTTGACGGCGGATGCCACGGTGACGGTGTGTGAGCTGCTCGGGTCCACCGGCGCCTGGCTCGTGCAGGGCGGATCATGGCGCGAGACCGCGCGCACCGGCCTGTCACGCCTGCAGGTCATGAGGGCTGCGCTGCCCGACTGGGTCAGACTGAAGTGGACCTACCCGGTCCGCTCGCTGGACTCGATGATGATCTGCATCGCCGAGGGCGTGGACGTCTTCAACGGCGACCCCGAGTCGATCCTCAAGGACGCCGCACGACGTGTCGACCTCTGCCCCCTCGTCGTGCCCGTGCGCGAGCTCGACTACTAGCTGAACTGTTTTGACGTCAGTCGCGCCTCTCCGGCTGGCGTGGAACAGAGGCGCCGCTTGCCTCCCGCAGCGTGGCGATCCGACACTTGCACCCATGACGCGCGAAGGTCGGAACCATCGGCGCAGCCCGGCCGCCTCCCGATGAGCTCCGACGAGGTGGCGATCGGACTCATCTCCGCTCCGGGTTCGGCCACTGAGATGGCATCGATGCTCGCTGACGACCTGCACGCCGAGCTGAGTCTTCACCTACCCTCTGTCGACTGGCGGGTGTCCACCGTGGTCGACGCCCTTGTGGAGCCGCCCTCCGACGACGTTGCCCTGGTCGCCGCGGCGAGGGACCGGCTCTTGAAGGAGGGATGGGCCCTGGTCGTCATTCTCACCGACTTGCCTCTCAAGATCCGCCGGCGACCGGTGGTGGCTCATGCGAGCCCTGTGCACGGCGTTGCTGTCGTGTGCGTACCGGCGCTCGGCGCCATCGGTATTCGTCGACGCACCCGCGACACCGTCGTGGGGCTGGTGCGCACCCTGCTCGGGGACACGGGACACAGCGCCCTCTCCGGGCGTGCGGCTGGTCTGGATCGCCGCGTCAGCCAGCTCGGAAGGAGCCAGCAGCCCGACGGCGACGACGGCGTCACGTTCACCGCAAGAGTCCTCAGCGGGAACCTGCGACTTCTGATCGGAATGGTTCGGGCGAACCAGCCGTGGAGACTGGCGATCGGACTCTCGAGAGCGCTCACCGCCGCTCTGGCCGCTGGGGTGTTCGCCCTCGTCACGCCCGACATCTGGCAGCTGAGCGCCGCGCTCGACTGGGTCCGGCTCTCGGCGATCGCGATGGGGTCTGTCGTCGGCATCGCGGTGGCACTGATCGCGGGGGCCGGCCTGTGGGAACGCACCTCGCACCCGGTCGGGCGCAAGCAGGTCACGCTCTTCAACCTGGCGACCGCGGCGACGGTGGTCCTGGGTGTGCTCTTCCTCTACGCTGCGCTGCTCGTGCTCGCACTCGCCACCTCACCGGTCCTGGTGCCTGCACAACGAACTCGGAGGTGATGCGCATGACCCGCCACGGGTCGGTGTGCAGCCAGTCGGCCGAGTCGGCGGAGTCGAGGAGCCGCTGGTCGGTCGTCGAGCGCGGCACCTTCGAGCGCCGCATGACGACCGGACCCTGGTGGTAGTCGTGCTCCTGACGGTGCTCGGGGGTCTCCACGGGCGCCACCCTATGCCCGCGGCCTCCGGGCTCAGCGCAGCCAGCGCAGCAGCGCGTCCTCGCACCGCACGTACTGCTCGACCGGGCACTGCTCGTCGTCCATGTGCGCGAGGTTGGGGTCGCCCGGACCGAAGTTGACCGCCGGCACCCCCATCGCGGAGAACCGCGCGACGTCGGTCCAGCCCTGCTTGGCGACGACGGGCAGGCCGAGCGCCTCGACGAAGGCCCGCGCCGCCGGCCGGTCCAGCCCCGGACGGGCGCCGGGGGCGTTGTCGCGGACGGTGACGTCGAACCCGTCGAAGACGCCGCGCACGTGCGCCTCGGCGGCGTCGGCGGTGAGCGACGGCGCGTACCGGTAGTTGACCGTGACGGTGCAGCGGTCCGGGATGACGTTGCCGGCGATGCCCCCCTCGACCCGCACGGCGTTGAGCGCCTCGGCGAACTCGAGGCCGTCGACCTCCACCGTCGCGGGACGGTAGGCGACGAGCCGGGCCAGCACCTGGGCGGCGTCGTGGATGGCGTTGTGCCCCTTCCACGGCCGCGCCGAGTGTGCCGCGATGCCCTTCGTCGTCACCTCCGCGCGCAGGGTCCCCTTGCAGCCGCCCTCGACCTGCGCGTCGGTGGGCTCGAGGAGGACGGCGAAGTCGGCGTCGTCGATGAGGTGCGGCGCCTGCTCCTGGACGTGGAGCAGGCCGTTGTACTCGCTGTCGATCTCCTCGCCCTCGTAGAACACGTACGTGACGTCGCGCGACGGTTCCGCGAGCTCGTGGAGGACGCGGAGCATCACCGCGACCCCGCCCTTCATGTCGACCGTGCCACGGCCCCAGAGCACCTCTCCCCCGGGCCCGTCGACGCGCCGGGTCGGCAGGTTCGCCGGGTCGCTCGTCAACGGCACGGTGTCGAGGTGACCGGCGAGCACGACCCGCTCGGCCCGGCCGAGCGCGGTGCGGGCGACCACGGTGTGGCCGATGCGGGTGACCTCGAGCCGGCCGGTGGCGCGCACCGCGGCCTCGACGGCGTCGGCGAGCGCCGCCTCGTCGAGGCTGACCGACGGGACGTCGCAGACCGCCGCGGTGAGGGTCGTGACGTCGGCGGACAGGTCGAGGACGGGGGTGCTGGCAGCCATGCCGTCCACCCTAGTGAGGCCCGTCGGGCCGACCCGAGGGCGTCCGGAGGGCCCGGGCGCGGCACGTACCCTTGGGCGCATGACGCGCACCGCCTGGGGTCACGGCCTGCTGACCCGCACTCTCGACGGCACCGTCCTCGACGCCTGGTACCCCGCCCCGGCGCTCGGCGAGCCCGACGGCTCGTCCGCCCCCGAGGAGCTGGTCGCCCTCGTCGGCCCCGACGACGTGCGCGGGGTGACCCGCGAGCTCGCCACGGTCTCGGTCGACCTCGACGCCGCCCCGGCGAGCACCGAGGACGCCTACCTGCGCCTCCACCTGCTCTCGCACCGGCTGTGCGCCCCGAACACGATCTCCCTCGACGGCCTGTTCGGCGTGCTCCCCAACGTGGTGTGGACCACCCAGGGCCCGTGCGCCGTCGAGGGCTTCGAGCTGACCCGCGCCCGGATGCGGGCGCGCGGGCCGGTGCAGGTGCTCTCGGTCGACAAGTTCCCGCGGATGGTCGACTACGTCCTGCCCACCGGCGTCCGGATCGGGGACGCCGACCGGGTGCGCCTCGGCGCCCACCTCGCGAGCGGCACGACCGTCATGCACGAGGGCTTCGTCAACTACAACGCCGGCACGCTCGGCACCTCGATGGTCGAGGGCCGGATCAGCCAGGGCGTCGTCGTCGGCGACGGCTCGGACATCGGCGGCGGCGCCTCGACGATGGGCACGCTCTCCGGCGGCGGCACGGAACGGGTGAGCATCGGGGAGCGTTGTCTGCTCGGAGCCGAGGCGGGGCTCGGGATCGCCCTCGGCGACGACTGCGTCGTCGAGGCCGGGCTCTACCTCACCGCCGGGACGAAGGTGACCCTGCCGGACGGCACGGTGGCCAAGGCCCGCGAGCTCTCGGGCCAGGGCAACCTGCTCTTCCTGCGCAACTCCGTGACCGGGGCGGTCGAGGCCCGTCCTCGCGACGGCCACGGCATCGTGCTCAACGCCGCCCTCCACGCCAACGACTGACCGCACCCGGCCCC
>JACXUW010000008.1 GCA_014763705.1 Micrococcales bacterium
CATGGGGACCATGAGCGCCGCGAACGCCGTCAAGAGGACGTCCTGGTCCACTCGGTGGTTGAAGTACGTGCCGACGAACGCGGACGGGACACCCGCGACGGCGAACCCGACGCCGACCTTCCACTCGACCCGACGGGACGAGATGTACGACGACATTCCGACCGCGGCGGACAAGCCCACGATCACCAGGCTGCTCGTCGTGGCGGCTTGGGCGGACTGGCCGACGACGTAGACCAGCGCCGGGACGGTGAGGGCAGCACCGCCGCCGCCGAGGGCACCGAGGACTGCACCGATGAGGACTCCCAGGACGGCGACGACCAGCAGCGTCACTCCGTACCCCATCCGGCACGGAGACCGGAAGCACGTCGTCGCACTGGTCGCGGGCGCACGTGATCCCGGTTCGCTGCTGGCGGCCGGGCCCGGAGGGGGGTGGCGTGCCTTACTCGACGGCCGTGGCTGGACCTCTCAGCGGCGCTCGCCACCGAGTGGTTGTCCCGCGTGAGTTGGGAGTGTGCCCGCGTCATGCACGTCCGCTGAGGATGAAGTTCCAGTAGAGGAAGGGGAGCCCGTAGCGCTTGAGGTACCACATGTCCCGTCGCGACTTCGTGGTGTCGATGACCGGGAAGCTGGGGGCGGGCTTCATCGTGTAGTCGAACTCCGCCAGGAGCATCTTGTTGCGTGCGGTGGTGAGCGGGCACGAGGCGTACCCGCCGTAGGACGCGCTGAGGGGCCGCCCCGCTATGTGGTCGCGGAGGTTGGCCACGACCACGGGGGTCTGCTTGCGGATGGCGGCGCCTGTCTTGGAGTTGGGGCTGGACCCGGCGTCGCCGAGGCTGAAGACGTCGGGGTAGCGGGTGTGCTGCATCGTGTTCTTGTCGATCTGCACGTAGCCGGCGGGGTTGTCGGGGTCGGCGAGCGGGCCGGCCTTGACCCAGTCCGGGGCCGACTGCGGCGGGACCACGTGCATGAAGTCGTAGGCGATCTCCTGCGTCGTCTCGTTGGCGTTGTCGCGCACCGTCGCCCGTCGCCCGTCGGGGTCGATGGCGCACACCTCGCTGTTCTTGTGGACCTCGATCCCGTAGAAGGCCACCACCTTCTCGAGCTCGTCGGCGAACTCCTTGACGCCGAACATCCCGGGGGTCGGCAGGACCAGGACGACCCGGATGGCGTCCAGGACGCCCTCCTTGCGCCAGTGGTCGGCGGCGAGGTAGGCGATCTTCTGGGGGGCACCGGCGCACTTGATCGGGCCGGCGGGCATCGTGAAGACGGCGGTCCCCGAGCGCAGGGCGCGGATGCGCTCCCAGGTCTTCGGCGCGAGGTCGTAGCGGTAGTTGCTCGACACCGAGGGGGTGTCGACGGCGTCGGCCATCCCGGGGATCTTGCCCCAGTCCAGCTGGATTCCCGGGGCCATGACGAGGTGCTCGTAGCCGAGTACCTTGCCGCTTGCCGTGGTCACGGTCTTGGCGTCCGGGTCTACTCCCTCGGCGCGGTCCTTGACCCAGGTGGCACCCTTGGGCATCACGCTGGACTCGGAACGCCGGCTGGCTGACTGGGGGGCGCAGCCGCCGCCGACCAGCGTCCACAGGGGCTGGTAGTCGTGGGTGTCGGATGGCTCGACCACGGCGATGTCGGTCTCGCCGGCCCGGTGGAGCTGGGCGGCGGTCGCCAGACCGGCATTGCCACCGCCGATCACGACGACCTTGTGTGTGCTGTTGGGGGACATGCTCACTCCTTCGTGAGGGGCCGTGCGGTCAGGCTCCGTCGGAGGTGAGTCCGGACGAGACCGCGTTGTCGTACGAATCGTCGATGTACACGACGTCCTTGCCGGCCCGCGCGAGGAGGCTGGCCGCGATCGCGGACCGCAGCCCGCTGGCACAGTGCACCCACAGCTGGGCGTCGGGCACCTCGTCCATCCGCTGGAGCAGGGAGTGGAGCGGGACATGAACGGAGCCGCGCACGGCGCCTCCCGCCCGCTCGTCGTCCCGTCGGACGTCGAGGACGACGCGGGCCGGCTCTGTCTCCGTGGCCGAGGCGGCCGTGCGCGCGTTCTCGAGCAGTTCTGCGGGGAGGTCGCCGAAGGTGGCGCGGGGATAGCTGCCGACATCGGCCGCTCCCTGGTCCGCCAAGGCCTCGATGTCGGCCACGGCTCTCCCGGCCAGCTGGTCGATCCCGATGCGGGTGAGGTCGCGCTGAGCCTTCGCGACCTCCTCCTCCGTCTCCCCGATGAGCGTGAGGGGGGTGCCCCAAGGGATGAGCCATCCCAGGTAGGTGCTGAACTGGGCGCCACCGGGGATGCCGATGCTCCCGACGAGGTGTTCGGCCGCGTAGGCGGTGCGGTCGCGCAGGTCCACCACCCAGTCCCCGGCAGCCATGCTGGCGCGGAGCTGCTCCGGGGTCACGGGCGCGGGAGCGGTGAGGTCCGCCGGGCCGGGTCCCTGCCGGTTCAACGAGCCCATGTGGGCGTAGTAGGCGGGGTACGCCGTGAGGTTGGCGATGAGCGTCTCGACGAAGGCATCCTCGTCGTCGGTCGTGAGGGCGTCGTTGCGCTCCTTCTCACCGCCGATGGTGCCGCCGTCCCCGCCGGCGGCCGAGCCCGAGGAGCAGAAGGAGCCGAAGCCGTGGGTAGGGTACACGCCGGTCTCGTCGGGAAGCTCGGAGGCGAGTCGTCGGGCCGAGTGGAACTGGGCCCGGGTCAGCTCGTCGGTACGCGTGGTGTCGACCAAATCCGTCCGCCCGACGCTTCCGTACAGCAGGGACCCCCCCGTGAAGACCGCCGGCGCGGCGTCGGGCTCCGTCGAGTCGACGATGACGTAGGCCATGTGGGTGTCGGTGTGCCCGGGGGTCGCGACGGCGCGGACGGTCAAGGAGCCGGTGGACAAGGTGTCGCCATCCTTGACGGCGTGCCGCTCGAAGGCGACCTCGTCGTCGGCAGAGACGACGTACGGGCAGCCGTGCCGACGGGCGAGCTCGTGGCCGCCGGTGACGTAGTCGTTGTGGATATGCGTCTCCAGGACGAGCCCACAGTGGACGCCTCGCACTGCGAGGACCTCCTCGACCCGGTCGAGGTCCCGCTGCGGGTCGATGACGACCGCCGTGCTTCCGTCGGTGACCACATAGCTGCGGTCACCGAGCTCCTCGGTCGATATGACATCGATCTGCACGTTGACTCCCTTGTCTCGGTAGGGCTGTACGGCTGTAGGTACATCTGACTACAGTGTGGACATGCCGTCAAGCGCGCATGTCCGGTCCGGACGTCGACCGAGCCCGCACGGTGGGTTCGTGGTGGCTCGCAACGAGGCTCGGAGCAGGGGGGTTGACCGCGCGAGCGACCTCCCGTTCTGGGCGCAGGTGCGGGACGACCTCGCGCTGCGGATCGCCAGCGGTGAGTTCAGCGGCCACGGGGCCACTGACTTCCCAGGGGAGATGGCTCTGAGCGAGGCGTACGGCGTGAGCCGCCAGACGGTCCGGCAGGCGCTTCGGAGCCTGCGTGCGAACGGGACACTCGTCGGCCCACGTGGCCGACCTCCTCGGGTCGCTGATCCGGCCCTGATCCACCAAGCGCTGGGGGCGCTGCACTCGCTCTACGCCGCAGTCGAGGCAGCGGGCTTGTCGCAGCGCAGCATCGTGCGTGCGCTGGAGATCACGACCGATGCAGAGGTGGCGGGCCGGCTACACCTGCCGCCGGAGGCCCCTCTTCTGCACCTGGAGCGGGTCCGGCTGGCCGGGGAGGTGCCGTTGGCCCATGACCACGCCTGGCTGCCCGGGGCCTTGACCCGGCCGCTGCTCGAGAGGGACTTCACCCACACCGCTCTGTACACCGAGCTCGCCGTACGGTGCGGCATCCGGCTGACCGGTGGCAGCGAGGAGGTTCGGGCCGTGGTGCCTTCCCCGCTCGAGCGGGAGCTGCTCGGTGTGCCCATCGGCAGCGCGGCCCTGTCCATCGAGCGCATGGGCCGGCTCAACGACATCCCCACCGAGCTCCGGCGTACGGTGATCCGCGGTGACCGGTTCGCCCTCCACGCCGAGTACGGGCCTGCCGGCTTCCGGTTGGCGCCGTCGAGGGCCCTTCGGCTCGAGGAGCCGTCGGAGGTCGCCGACGAGAAGTCACCGGAAGTCCTGTGACCGCGGTCCGTCTCCCACCGTCGTGCGGAGCTATCGTCGTGCGGGAGAGGTTGAATATCGGCGGAGAGGGGTCCTCGGCCGCCACAGACGGCCCGGGAGGAATTTATGGCACTTCTGCGTGAGTCACCCGTCGCGACGGTCAGGTCGGCGACGGTTAGGCGTCCGCGGCCCGGGATGGGGACGATGGTCGCGAACTGGCTCTCCACGACCGACCACAAGGTGATCGGCAAGCTCTACATGGTCACCTCGTTCGTCCTGTTCCTGTTCGGTGGGTTGCTCGCGCTGGTCATGCGTGCGGAGCTGTTCGAGCCGGGCCTGCAGGTGGTCGGCAATCCCGAGCAGTACAACCAGCTCTTCACCGAGCACGGCACGATCATGCTGTTGCTGTTCGCGACACCGCTGTTCGCGGGCTTCGCCAACGCGATCATGCCGCTCCAGATCGGCGCCCCGGACGTGTCGTTCCCGCGGCTGAACATGTTCGCATACTGGCTCTACCTCTTCGGGGCCCTGATCGTCCTGGCCGGCTTTCTCACTCCCGGAGGCTCCGCGGCCTTCGGGTGGACGGCCTATGCCCCGTTGTCCGACAACGCCTACAGCCCCGGTGTCGGCGGCGACCTGTGGGTCTTCGGCCTCGCGCTGAGCGGGTTCGGCACGATCCTGGGCGCCGTCAACTTCATCACCACGATCCTCACGATGCGCGCACCCGGGATGACGATGTTCCGGATGCCGCTTTTCACGTGGACAACCCTCATCACCTCGATCCTCATCCTCCTCGCGTTCCCGCCGTTGGCTGCCGGCCTGTTCGCCATCGGCGCTGATCGCCGGTTCGGGGCGCAGATCTTCGTCCCGGAGAGCGGGGGGCCGATGATGTGGGAGCACATCTTCTGGTTCTTCGGGCACCCGGAGGTCTACATCATCGCCTTGCCGTTCTTCGGGATCATCAGCGAGATCCTGCCGGTGTTCTCGCGCAAGCCGATCTTCGGCTACAAGACGCTCGTCTACGCGACCATCGCCATCGCGGCCCTCTCGGTCAGCGTCTGGGCCCACCACATGTACGTGACCGGGCAGGTGCTGCTGCCCTTCTTCGCGATCACCTCGATGCTCATCGCGGTCCCGACGGGTGTGAAGTTCTTCAACTGGATCGGGACGATGTGGGGCGGCAAGCTCGACTTCCACACGCCGATGATCTGGTCGTTGGGGTTCCTGTTCACGTTCCTGTTCGGCGGCCTGACCGGTGTCATCCTGGCCAGCCCAGCCCTGGACTTCCAGCTGTCCGACAGCTACTTCGTCGTGGCGCACTTCCACTACACCGTGTTCGGCACGGTCGTCTTCGCGATGTTTGCCGGCTTCTACTTCTGGTGGCCCAAGCTGACCGGGCGGATGCTCGACGAGCGGCTGGGGAAGATCCACTTCTGGATGCTCTTCATCGGCTTCCACACGACGTTCTTCGTGCAGCACATCCTCGGGGCGCAGGGCATGCCCCGCCGGTACGCCGACTACCTGCCCGAGGACGGCTTCACGATCGGCAACCAACTCTCCTCGGTGGGCTCATTCGTCCTGGGCGCCTCCATGCTGCCGTTCTTCTACAACGTGTGGAGGACGTGGCGGTATGCGCCACTGGTCGAGACCGACGACCCGTGGGGCTACGGCGGGTCGCTGGAGTGGGCCACGTCGTGTCCTCCGCCGCGGCACAACTTCGACCGGATTCCGCGGATCCGTTCCGAGCGACCGGCGTTCGACCTGCACCACCCCGAGGCCGCGCCCGGCGGGGACCGCAGCGAGGCCCGGGCCAGCCGCGACAGCGGGCTGGTCTCGGCGCTGGGCCCGGCCGACATCAAGGAGCAGGGCTTCGTCGACGACAACGGCACCCCGCCAGAAGGGGTGTAGAGGCGTGCACCGATCTTCTGTGTGCGGGCGAACGGGCGTCCCCTGTCCGCCGCGCGAGCCGGCGCTCCCCCGGTCGAACCGAGCAGACTGCCGTGCGCCCACAGCCTGAGCCGCGATGCTGGTGACGCGCGCAGATCGTCGTTCGACCGCGATCTAGGCACTAGGCACAAATACCCCATAGGGTATCGTGATGTGCATGGTGAACCGCAGTGACATCACCGCCCCTGCCGCGGGCCGTGCCGACGGCGGCTGGGTGCTCGGCGTCCGAGAGGAACGCGAGCACGGCCAGGGCGGCACGTCGGCCCGGGCAGCAGCCGGTCGCACCGTTCGCACCGGCCCGACGCCCCCGCGAGAGGGAGACACGTCCCCATGAGCACACCGACCCCCCGTTCGGTGCCGATCGAGGAGGAGTTGGTGGAGGTGCCTTCCGCCACCGGCCGCGATGCCGCACTGATGACGCTCCATCCCGCCGACATGCAGGTCGTCGTCAAGCGACTCAAGCCCGCGCAGGGCCAGATCGGTGGCGTCCTCTCCATGATCGAGGCCGGCCGCGAGTGTCAGGACGTCGTCATCCAGCTGGCGGCGGTGTCCAAGGCGCTCGACCGCGCTGGGTTCGCCGTCATCGCCATCGGTCTCAAGCAGTGCATCACCGACCCCGGGACCAGCTCCATGGACGTCCAGTCCATGGAGAAGCTGTTCCTCTCCCTCGCCTGATGGACTCCACCGCGTGGGACGAGCGCTACTCGGGTCGGGATCTCGTGTGGTCCAGCGGTCCGAACGTGTTCGTCGAGGAGATCGTCGGGCCGATGAGCCCGGGCCGTGCCGTCGATGTCGCGGGGGGCGAGGGGCGCAACGCCATCTGGCTCGCCGCACGGGGATGGCACGCCACGAGCGCCGACTTCTCACCCGCTGCGGTCGAACGGGCCCGTACGATGGCGGCCTCGCGGCTCGGTGCCGGAGCGGGGCGGTTCCGAGCGGTCGTGGCCGACGCCCTTCAGCCGACCCCAGCACCCGTCGACGGTGGTGGGTACGACCTCGTGCTCTTCGCCTACCTGCAGATTCCCGACGCCCCGTGGCGCACCGCTCTAGGGCACGGGGTCGACGCTGCACTGCCCGGCGGCACCGTGCTCGTGATCTGCCATGCCGAGCGCAACCTCGGCGAGGGGACCGGCGGCCCGCAGGACCCCGCCGTCCTCCACGACCCCGACGCCGTCATCGCTGCCGGCGACGGTCTGCCGGTGTCGGTGGTCTCCGCCGAGCTGCGTGAGCGTCCCGTCGATGGCGCGGACCGTCCCGCTCTCGACACGGTCGTCGTCTTCCGGCGGCTCGAGTCCTGACCCTCCGGGGTGACGTGGCCCAGGCGGCGAGGCACGTCGTGGGCGAGTGCCTCGGGTGTGGAGCCACCGCCGTGAACTCGCGTCGCCCCGCCTGGCGGCGCCGCGTCTTGACTCCCGGGGAGAGGAGATCACGTTGGGCGCGCGGTGCCGCTGACGAACCATCCCCAGACCCGGACCGGCCCGGGTCCGATGTGCGTCGCTCGGTCCAGCTCGACGCGGTAGCCCGCCGCCTCGAGCAGTGCGGGCAGGTCGCGGTCGACGTGGCAGCCGCCGGCGAAGCGACCCCACACCGGCTGGACCGCCCGTTGCGCCCGCGCGGTGCCGGCGTCCGGGGCACGGGAGTGCTCAACGAAGTGCAGCACGCCACCCGGTCGGAGTACCCGCCGGGCCTCGGCGAGGGCGCCCTCCACGTCGGGCACGGTGCACAGCGCCCACGCCGACGTCACGGCGTCGACGGAGTCGTCGGTCAGCATCGACAGGTCGGCGGCGTCACGGCTCGTGCGCTCGACGGGCCTCCCGAACGCGGCGACCCGGTCGGCGGCGAGCTCCCAGGCGAGGTCCGATGGCTCGGCCGTCAGCACCCGTGTCACAGCGGCGGGGTAGTGCTCGAGGTTGGGGCCGGAGCCGAACCCGACATCGAGGACGACCCCGCTGGCACGTTCGCACACCGGCAGACGCCACCGGTCGACGTCGGCACCCTGGCACGCGCGATGCGTCAGGCGCGGCAGAGCTCGCTGGTCCCACCAGCGTCGCGGATCCATGGGCCCAGTCTGACCCACGTCGGCGGTACCGACAGACGCGGCGTTGGTCCGTGCAGGCCGAAGACGGCCATCCGTGTGGTCAGCGCTGCCCACATCGACCGATGTCGGCGACACTTCCACCGTGACGACTGACGTGATGCCGACGATCACCCCCGTGTCCCCGGACGACGCCCGCCGCGTGGTCGTGGTCGGGGACCTCGAGCCCACCCGCCTCGTCTGCACGCTCCTCGCCGAGGAGGGTGTCGAGCTCGTCCACCTCCTCGACCCGGGGGAGGTCGACCTCGCCGCCGCCCTCGCGAAGCGGGCCGACGCAGTGGCCGTGGTCGTCCGCGGGGACCTGCTCGCCCTCCGGCTCGCGCTCCTCGTCGAGCACCTCCAGCCCGGCGTGGAGATCGTCGCCACGATCTTCGACCGCACCCTTGGACGCCACCTCGCCGAGGCGCTGCCGCGGTGCACGGTCACCTCCCCGGCGGACGTCGCAGCGCCGGCGATCGCCGCCGCCTGCCTCGCCGACGACGCGCTCGCCATCCTCCCCGGACGGGGCGGCGCCGGAGCGCGGGCTCTGGTCGAGGCCGATGGGGCCGCCACCCTGACCGCGTGGGAGCCGCCGCGCCCGTCGGCCCGCGACCGGATGGCTCGGTGGTGGCCGCACCGGTACGGGGGCTCCGAAGGGCTGTTGCTCGCCGGGCTGGGCGGGCTTCTCGGCACGCTGGCACTGGAGTGGGTCCTCGCGGCCAGCGTGCTTCACGAAGGCCTGCTCCAGGCCCTGTACACCTCGGCCCGGCTGGTCGCCACCGTCGGCCCGGCCTCGGCCGACAGTCACGGCGCCCCGGGCTGGTACCTCGTCGTCTCGGCGGTCTTCATGCTCATCGGCATCGCCTTCACCGGGGCTCTCGTCGCCGGACTCGTCGAGTGGATCGTCGGCGCGCGCACCGCGGCGCTCATCGGGCCTCGCAGCGTCCCCACCCATCGGCACGTCGTCGTCTCGGGACTCGGGCAGGTGGGGCTGCGCGTGGCCCAGCTGCTGCGCGAGCTGAACGTCCCGGTCGTGGTCGTCGAGCGGATGAAGGACGCCCCCAACCTGGCGGTGGCCAGGGCAGGCCGCATCCCGGTCGTCGTCGGCGACGCGAGCTCGCGGGCGGTGCTCGACCGCGTCGGAGTGTCCCGGTGCCGGGCTGTCGCGGCCCTCGGGTCGGAGGATCTCGACAACGTCGCGGTCGTCATCAACGCCCTGGCCGTCGCGCCCGCCGTCCGGACCGTGCTGCGCGCCGGCGAGGGGTCGGCCGTCAACGAGACGACGTCGCTGTTCCGGATCGGCCACGTCAGCGACGTCTCGGTGATGACGGCGGCGTGGGTGTGCGCTTCTGTTCATGGGGAGCGGCCGCTCGTCGCCTGGTCCGGGGCCCATCGCGTGGGGGTGCTCACCGAGAACGGCGGTCGACGTCGAGCGGTGCCCGCCCGGTGCGAGTGCCGGTGACGTGCGGGTGATCCTTCGCATTGGACGTCCCCTGAGCGTTCACGTCCGCAGGCGGGCCGCTCCCGGCCGTGGAGGGCCATGAGGGCGGACCCACCCTCGGGCGTGCCGTCTGCGCCGCATCTCCGCTGACCCGCTCCGGCCATCAGGGGTCGGACCACCCGGAGTCCCATGTCGCCGGAGGACCATGCCGACCCAGGGTCACCCTTCCGCGCTCCACGGCCGGCTCCGCGAGCGTGTGCATGGCGGAGCCCGTGACCATCGCTGTGGTGCAAGCGAGTTCACGGCTTACGGCATCGGGTTCAGGGGCGGAGGTAGACCCAGCCCTGCTGCTGCCGTCGGACGAGCTGCGCGAGCCCGGAGGAGGCGATCGAGGCTGCCTCGTGGAGCTGGTCGCGCTCGACCCCCATCCGCGCCATGGTGTTCGCGCAGGCGACGAACCCGACCCCGCGGGTGTGCAGGGACCGGACCGTGTCCGCGTGCTCGCTGCCGGCGAGCAGGATCGACATCCCGGGCCCGTGGGCGACGAGCTCGATGGCGGTGCCGGCAGCCACCTCCTCGAGGAGGTTCGTGGTGTTGCGCAGCACGCCCTCCTGCTTTCCCGGCCCGTCCTCGTCGAGGTGGATGACGACCCCCGCCGGGTCGAGGAGGTCTGCGGGGGTCCGGCTTGGTGTCGTCATGGTGCTCCTCGAGAAGTGTGGCTTTGCGTGAGGGGACCAGTGTGGCACTTTGTTCCAAAGATCATTGGAGGAGTGGACGATGAACGAGTCACGCGACGCGGTCCTGGCGGAGCTGGCGGTGGTCGGCAAGGTGTTCGCCAGCGCGCGGAGGTTGGAGATCATCGAGGTGCTCGCGCAGTCCGAGCACTCGGTGGACGAGATCGTCCGGGCGACGGGGCAGGGGCTGAGCTCGGTGTCGGCCCACCTGCAGATCCTGCGTGCGGCGAACCTCGTGCGGGTGCGTCGGCAGGGGACGCGGCAGATCTACCGTCTGGCCGATGCCGACGTCGCCGCGCTCTATGCCGCGCTGGGGGCCGCGGCGCGGAGGCACTCCCCGGACGTCAGTGCCGCCCTCGAGGCCTACCTCGGCAGCGGCGGGGGGGACGTGGACCAGCTGAGCCGCGAGCAGGTCCTCGACCTCATCGGTCGTCAGGACGTCGCGGTGCTCGACGTGCGCCCAGCCGACGAGTACGCGGCAGGGCACATCACGGGAGCCGTGTCGATGCCCCTGGCCGAGCTCGGGACGAGACTGGCCGACGTCGACCCCGGGGCACGAATCGTGACGTACTGCCGCGGCGCGTACTGCGTCATGGCCCACGACGCCGTCACCTTGATCCGGGCGCACGGCCGCGACGCCGTCCGGCTCCAGGACGGGATGCTGGAGTGGCGGATGGCGAGCCTGCCCGTCAGTGTGGGGGTGTGACGTGGGTGTCATCCCCGAACGCGCCCGGCTGACGACCCGTCAGGGGATGACGGCGCTGGCGACCGCCGTCGGTTACGCGGTGGTGGTCGCGGTGCCGACCGACGTGATCGACAACCCCTGGTTCAGCCGGGAGATCCCGCCGACGTGGTGGGCCTGGCCCTCCTTGGGTGTCACCGCTGTCCTCGTGGGACTCCTCGCCGCGACCTACGTGCGCACCCCGGAGGAGGGCTCAGGCTCCGCGGCGCCGGTCGACACGGGCGAGACGGCCGACCGGCCGGCCGAGGTCCGTGGGTACGCCGGGGCGTTCTTGTCCTTCTTCGCCGTGGGCTGCCCGGTGTGCAACAAGCTCGTCCTGATCGCTCTGGGGTACTCGGGCGCTCTCACGTGGTTCCAGCCGTTGCAGCCGGTGCTCCAGGTCCTCGGCATCGCCCTGCTGCTGTGGGCGCTGCGGCGACGCTGGTCGACCTCTCGATCGTGCCCGGTCCCGGTCTCGTCACTGTCTGCGTGACCCCTCGCAGTTCCTCATCCACTCTCGAAAGGATCACCCTGTCGTGCCGACAACCAACACCAGACGCTCCCCGCTGATCCCCCTCGTCATCGCCGGTATCGCCGCCCTGCTGGCCGTCGTCGGCTTCGTCGCCAGCCGCACCGGCGAATCGCCGTCCGGCTCCGCGGCCCAAGCGGCCGAGCCCGGGCAGTCGAGCGCCGCCGGGGGGAAGGACCCGCTGGCGGGGCTGGCCCGGCGGGAGCCGAACGACCCGATGGCGATGGGGGAGGTGGACGCACCGGTCGTGATGATCTCCTACTCGGAGTTCCAGTGTCCGTTCTGCGGGAAGTTCGCTCGCGACACCGAACCGACGCTGGTGAAGAAGTACGTCGACACCGGAGTGCTGCGCATCGAGTGGCGCGACTTCCCCTACCTCGGCGAGGAGTCGATGACCTCGGCTCTGGCTGGTCGGGCCGCTGCGGAACAGGGCAAGTTCTGGGAGTTCCACGACGCCATGTACGCCGACCAGCAGCCGGTGAACGGGGGGAAGCTCACCAAGGACTACCTCCGGTCCGTGGCCGAGGGAGCCGGGCTGGACGGAGAGCAGCTGGTCGCGGACATGGATCGCCCTGAGCTGAAGGAAGCGGTGCAGCGCGACGCCCAGGAGGGCCAGTCGCTCGGCGTCACAGGCACACCCGCCTTCATCGTGGGCGGGCAGCCCATCATCGGGGCCCAGCCGATCGAGGTCTTCGAGCAGGCGATCGAAGCCGCGGCCACGTCGTGACCGAGGTCAACCTGCTCGCTGCCGTGGCCGCAGGGACGCTGGCCCTGCTGTCACCGTGCAGTGCGCTGCTGCTGCCGTCGTTCTTCGCCTACGCGTTCTCCAGCCGGACGGCCCTGCTGGCGCGCACCGGGGTCTTCTACGCCGGGCTCCTGATCACTCTGGTCCCCCTCGGCTCCGGTGCGGCGCTGGTCTCCAGCGTGTTCTACGGACACCGCCAGCTGCTGGTGGCCGTGGCGGGCTGGCTCATCATCGCCATGGGGGTCGCCCAGATCCTGGGGTGGGGCTTCACCCTGCCGGGGGTCAGTCGACTGCAGTCCTGGTCCCAGCGACGACAGGGCCAGGGCCGCGGGTACGGATCGACCCTGGCGCTGGGCGCCGTCTACGGGCTCGCGGGGTTCTGCTCCGGGCCGGTGCTGGGAGCGATCCTGACCATCGCTGCCACCCAGGACACCCCGGTCCTTGGCGGGCTGCTGCTCGCGGTGTACGCGTTCGGGATGGCCCTGCCCCTGTTCGTTCTCGCGGCCCTGTGGGACCGTTTCGACCTCGGTCGGCGGGGGTGGCTGCGGGGTCGCGCGTTCACCGTCGGTCGGCTGCACCTGCACACCACGTCGGTGGTCTCCGGGGTGCTCTTCGTCGTTATCGGGGCGCTGTTCCTGCGCTTCGACGGGACGGCCGGGGTGTCCGCGTGGTTCGGGGTGGGGGACACCAGTGACCTCGAGGTGTCGGCCCAGAACGCCGTCGCCCGGGCCGTCCCCCCCATTCCGTTCTGGGTCCTGCCGCTGGTCGTGGCCGTCGTCGCCCTGACCGTCGCGGCCGTCCGCCACCGACGGTCCTCGGGTGACCGACGACAGCGGGAGCCCTCACGGTGAGCGATGCGGTGCCGGGTCGTCGGTGAGGCCGGTCGGCGCCTGCGCCGGCTACGGGGCGGCAGGGCCGACGGTGATCCCACGGTGGTCGGACGTGCGGCGTGGACGCGGTCGCGGTCGCGGTCGCCACGAGGTGACCAGGGCGAAGGCGAGGAGAAGCTCGGCGATGTCTCCGCCGTAGTACATGAGGTCGGCGCCGCCGCGCAGCTGCATTGGTGGGACCTGGACCTGGACGAACGCGCCGGCGTAGAGCAGCTGGGAGAGGACGGCGTGGCCGGCGATGGCCACGCCGAGGATGACCAGCCGGGCGGGCACGCCCGGACGGTGCGGGCCGGGGTCCGGGCCGGCGATGACCCAGGCGAACAGGTAGCCCGCGGCGAGGAAGTGCACGTGGACGGCCAGGTGCAGAGCGGGCACGCCGGCCAAGACGTCGTAGAGAGGTGTGAAGTAGAGGGCCGCGAGGCCCCCGAGGTTCAGGGCCAGCGCTGTCAGGGGGTTCGCGAGCAGCCGTGCGGGTCGGGACCGCAGGACGTGGATCGCCCGTCGGCCGGTGCGGGCCGACACCGAGCGCAGGAACAGCGTCAGCGGAGCACCCAGGACCAGGCCGAGCGGACCGTACATCCCCGCGAGAAGGTGCTGCAGCATGTGCCCGCGGAAGTCGCCGTGCGGGAACGGGGTCAGCTGAGGGGTCAACGCGATCGCGACCACCACGCACCCGGTGAGGAAGCTCGCCGTCCGCCAGCCACTCCATCCGCGGACCTCGCGGCCGGCCCGGACGGCCAGGACCGCGTACCCGAGCGCGACCACGGCCACCCCCAGCACCATCACCGATGGCCCCGCGGCCTTCGCGCCGCCGTGGGCCACGGGTCCCATCAGACCCCGGCGCGGCGCGCGGGGACCTCGGAGGCGGTGGTCCTCGTCGAAGCGCCAGAGCGCTGGAGCAGCCAACCGCCGGCGACCAGGAGTGCCCCGAGGGCGAGGAAGCCGATGTCCCACCAGGTCTGGTACTGGCCGCTGCGGACGTGGTGGATGCCAAGGACGTGGTGGTCCAGCACTCCCTCGACCAGGTTGAACACGCCCCATCCGAGGAGGATCCACCCCCACAGCGCACGAGAACCCCACAGCCGGCCGCGGGACGAGGTGACCCTGGAGTAGAGGATGGCCAGGCCGATGAGCACGGACAGCCAGGTGAACGTGTGGAAGAGACCGTCCCAGACGGTGTTGATCTCCAGACCGTGCACCGTGTCGGCGGGGTAGGTCGCGACCCCGATGTTGTCGGTGTCGGTGCTGGTCAACATGTGGTGCCACTGCAGGATCTGGTGCAGCAGGATCCCGTCGACGAAACCGCCGAGGCCGACCCCCAGCATCGTCCCGGGCAGACCGATGCCTGGCGTGGCCTCGCCGGGGCCCACCGTCACGGTGGAGTCCGGAACAGCCATGACAGTCTCCTTTCCTGGATGACAGCGTCGCGCGGTGACTACCCGAGGATCCACGGGTTCATGCACGGGTCGCCGCCCGTCACCTTCGCCGACTGCCGGCGAGACACCGAACCGAGAACGCCGGTGGCACCGGCATCCGGTCAGGCCCGGAAGAGCTCGGCGTGAGCGGGTGTCAGCCCAGGGTGACTCAGGTGACGGTGGCTCCAGGGGGGTCAGCGACCAGTCGTGGATGTAGTCATTGAAGGCGTCGTGAGCTGGTGATGCGACAGCTTCGAGGCAGGAGCAGCTGGTGACGAATGCTTGGAGGTGGGGGAGGATGGCCCGGTGAGCATCGAGGTCACCGTGCAGTACCTCGAGGGCTGCCCTGGCCGGGCCCCGGCAGTGCTGGCCGTCAGGGATGCGGCGGCCGCGGCGGGACTCGTGGTGAACCTCGTCGAACAGCGGGTGGCCTCGCACGAGGAGGCCGTCGAGCTCGGGTTCCGGGGGTCCCCTACGGTCCTGGTGGAGGGTCGTGACCCGTTCGACGACGGGGGCGCGCCAGGGTTCGCCTGCCGCGTGTACCGCACCGAGGAGGGACTGCGCGGGGTTCCTCCCGCCGACGGCATCTTGGCCGCACTCCGCGCGTGGTCGACCCGGGCGCAGGCCGATGAGTGAGGGGACCGTCGAGTCGGGCCACCGATCTGCGTGCTGGTGCTGTTCGGGTGAGTTCGTGGAGGCCGAGCTGGTGGGTCTGGGCGCCCACCCGGAGGCAGGGGTGTGCTTCGGGTGCGCCCGGTCGCTGCACCGTCGGGCGCGCACAGCCCAGGAGCGTGACCTGCGGTCGCCGGGGGCCGTGGCTCGCCGAGGTGTCGGTCGGGCACGAGGCTTCGTCGTGGCGCACGGCGCACAGGACTGGCCGGTGCTGGGCACTCTCCTGCGTCGCGTGGATCGCCAC
The DNA here is from genome assembly GCA_014763705.1 of Micrococcales bacterium. Classification (GTDB taxonomy): domain Bacteria; phylum Actinomycetota; class Actinomycetes; order Actinomycetales; family Dermatophilaceae; genus Phycicoccus. The sequence continues at coordinate 15,514 of JACXUW010000008.1, forward strand.
CTGCCCTGAGGTCCCGGCCTCTCACTCATGCACACCGGACGACGACACGAGGCGGGGGTGCCGATCCCTGCTGCCGCCCGGAGAAGGACGACGTGGGAGTCGGGCGGCGCTCGACGGCGGGCCCGGCCTGGGTGCCCGTCGAGGTCTGCACGCTTCCCGCGACCAAGCAGCCCCTGCGGATGACCGAGTTCGACGACCTTTTTACCTCGGCCCTGAGGCATGTGGACGTCGCGTCGGACGGCGCGCCTGCATCGCACCGTGCCGGGCCGGACCGGGGGGCACGGTGCGGGCTCTGGCCGAGGCGGAGTCCTCGTGCTGCTCATTCTTCACGTTCGGCGTCTCGACGCACGAGCAGTCCGCGTCCGGCGTGACGCTGACCCTTCACGTGACGGTTCCCCCACGGCACGTCGACGTCCTTGGCGGGCTCGCGACCCGTGCTCTTCTCGCGTCCAGGCCAACGACGGAGAATCAGGCATGACCGTTGCCAAGTCCTTGGTCCTGTTCGTCGTCGCCGCGGTCGCCGAGATCGGTGGTGCGTGGCTGGTCTGGCAGGGAGTGCGCGAGCACCGGGGGCTGCTCTGGATCGGGGCCGGGGTGGTCGCCCTCGGGCTCTACGGTTTCGTGGCCACCCTCCAGCCGGACGCCAACTTCGGTCGCATCCTCGCGGCGTACGGCGGCATCTTCGTCGCCGGGTCCCTGGCCTGGGGGATGGTGGTCGACGGCTTCCGACCCGACCGGTACGACGTCGTCGGCGCCCTGGTCTGCCTGGTCGGGGTCGCCGTCATCATGTACAGCCCGCGTCCCGCCTGACCCCTCCCGTGAACACGACGGGCGATCCGTGGCCGGGGGACTGCTGCACCGATAGGTGCCAGGTTGGGTCAGGCGGCCTGAGTGGCCGGTGTGGTCATGATGGTCTCGTACTCGGTGGGGGTCAATCGGCCGAGGGCGTCCTGCCGGCGGCGGCCGTGGTAGGTGCGTTCGATCCAAGTGATGATCGCGATGCGCAGCTCCTGGTGGGTGGCCCAGGCGCGGCGGTTCAGGACGTTCTTCTGGAGCAGGGAGAAGAAGCTCTCCATGGCCGCGTTGTCGCCGCAGGCACCGACCCGGCCCATCGAGCCGACCATGTCGTGGCGGTGCAGGGTGTGGACGTACTTCCGCGCGCGGAACTGAGATCCCCTGTCGGAGTGGACAACACAGCTGGCGACGTCACCGCGTCGGGCGGCCGCGTTGGACAGGGCGGCGACCGCGAGGTGGGACTTCATCCGCGAGCCGATCGAGTACCCGACAAATGCGGTTGGAGAAGACGTCCTTGACCGCGCACAGGTACAGCTTCCCTTCACCGGTCCAGTGCTCGGTGATGTTGGTCAGCCACAGCTGGTTCGGGCCGTCCGCGGCGAACACGTGGCGGGTCACCCCATGCTTGTCGGTCACGGCGCAGCGGTCGTCGGGGACCGGCGGACCGGGCCGCTTGGAGGCGCCGCGCCGGGGCTTGCCGAAGGCCGACCACCAGCCCTGGCTCGAGCACAGCCGCCACGCGGTCCGCTCGCACATGACCTCGCCGGCTTCGTCGTGCAGGTACCGGTACCCGAACTCCGGATCGTCACGGTGAGCGTCGAACAGGGCGTTCGCCCGGTACGCCGCGGTCAGGTCAGCGTCGGGGACCGGCGCCTCGAGCCACCGGTAGTACGGCGCCCGCGCGATCTTCAGCACCCGGCACGTCACCGTCACGGGAATCCCGTCGACGGCCAGCTCGCGGACGACCGGGTACATCATTTTCCCGGCAGGTGCGCCTGCGAGAGATAAGCAGCCGCCCGGCGCAGGACCTCGACCTCCTGCTCCAGCAGCCGGTTGCGCCGCTTGAGCTCACGCAGCTCGGCCAGCTCCTCACGATCCGCGCCGGGCTTGACCCCGGCGTCGCGGTCGGCCTGGGTCATCCAGTTCGTCAGACACGACTCAGAGATTCCGAAGTCCTTGGCGACCTGCTTCAGCGTGACGCCGTCCTCACGCTGACGGGCCACTCGCACGACGTCGTCGCGAAACTCCTGGGGATAGGGCTTGGGCACGGTGAACATCCTTCCAGCAGCGCCTCACAACGCCACAGATCGGTTGACCTGCCCCCCAGGTTGGTTTCCAGATGTGGTGGTGAGTCGACGGCCTTGCTGAAAGGCTCCGACAGTGCCTCGTCCCTACCCCACCGAGTTCAGGTCTCGCGCGATCGCGCTGGTCCGGTCCGGGAAACAGATCAAGCAGACCGCCTAGGAGCTTGGCATCAGCAGCGGCTGTCTGCACGAGTGGCTCAAGCAGGACCGGATCGACCGCGGGGAGATCGCAGGCACCCCCACGAGCGAGTCCGCTGAGCTGCGTGCGGCACGCAAGCGGATCCGAGAGCTCGAGTCCGAGCTGGCGATCATCCGCCAAGCCTCGAAGTTCCTCGACGAGGACAAGCCCCACCCAAAAGGGTTCACCCGGTGATCGACCGACTGGCCGACGCCGGGATCCCCGTCGACAACAGCTGCACCGTCCTGGGCGTCTCCCGGCAGGGGTACTACCGGTACAAGCGCCGTGCCCTGTCCAGGACTGCGCTGCGTCGCCAGTGGCTCACTGGTCTGATCCGGGAGATCCACATCGCATCCCGCGGCACCTACGGCTACCGGCGCATCCACGCCGAGCTGACCATGGCGATGGACGTCCAAGTCAGCTCGCGCCTGGTCTCGGTCTTGATGACGCAGGCCGGGATCTACGGGCTCCCCGGCCCGGCACGGGTCAAACGACTCCGCGGAGTCGTCACCTCGGACGATCTCGTCAACCGCAAGTTCCACCGGCTGCGACCCAACGAGCTGTGGGTCACCGACATCACCGAACATCCCACTCGAGAAGGCAAGGTCTACTGCGCAGCCGTCCTGGACGCCTTCAGCCGCCGGATCATCGGCTGGTCCATCGACTCCCGCCAGGACACCACCCTGGTCATCAACGCCCTCGACATGGCCATCCGCAACCGACGCCCCGGACCCGGCGGCATCGTCCACGCCGATCACGGAGTCCAGTTCACCTCGTGGGCCTTCGGCGAAGCCATCCGCTCCGCCGGCCTCATGCCTTGCTTCGGCAGCGTCGGCGACGGCCTGGACAACGCAATGATGGAGTCGTTCTGGTCCTCGATGCAGACCGAACTGCTCAACCGCAAGAAGTGGAAGACCCGCCTCGAACTCTCGAACGCGATCTTCGACTACATCGAGATCTTCTACAACCGCCAGCGTCGGCAGTCCTCGCTCGGCTACCGCACCCCGATCGAGCACGAACTACTCTCCGAGAAGACACCCCAACCCGCCTGAGACTCACCACCACATCTGGAAACCAAGCCGTAGGGCAGGTCAGGTTGTCACCTATTGGTGCAGCAGTCCCTACAGTCCATCGCCACCGTCAACGTTCCGCCCTCATCACCCTCCACGGCGGTCACGTGCAGCCCGTCCAGGCCAACGCGAAGGTCGCAGCGGTCGCAGTAGTCGCCAAGGGCACGGCAGGGCGACGTAGGCTCGCGCATCGTCGCGGTACTGGCGAGCAACAGGGTGGAACTGGTCCCTAACCTCGGGGGCCTTGACCCCATTCCCGCTCAGCTCAGCCGGCCCGTCCGCTCGCTGCGCTCACCCCACCCTCAGGTACGAAGAGCCCGTTTCGCTTGACTAGCAGTGGGCTCGTTTGTCGACGGTCGTTCATTCGTCGTTCACGCCGCAGCGCCCGCCCGGACACGTCGTCTCTCTACCGTTCCAGACGTCGGCCACTGATGCTCGACGCCAATGACCCATGACCTCCGAGAGGTACACATAGTGAAGACCAAGCGTTTCGCCGCCAGTGCCGCGTTCGCCCTCGCCGGCTCCCTCGCCCTCACCGCGTGCGGTGGCCAGCAGGCCGACTCCGGTTCCGCGGGTTCGTCCGGCGGGGATGCGGCACTCAGCGGCTCCATCGCCTCCGACGGTTCCAGTACCGTCGGCCCCCTGACGTCGGCTGCCGCCGAGCTCTTCATGACGGAGAACTCGGGTGTCAACATCACCGTCGGCACCTCGGGCACTGGGGGTGGCTTCAAGAAGTTTTGCGAGGGCCAGACGCAGGTGTCCAACGCCTCCCGTCCGATCAAGGACGAGGAGAAGGCGGCCTGTGACGCCAAGGGGATCGAGTACCAGGAGATCGTCGTCGCCAACGACGCCCTGACCGTCGTGGCCAATAAGGAGAACGCGTTCCTGGAGTGTTTGACGACGGAGGAGCTCGCCACCCTCTGGGGCCCCGATGCGACTGGAAAGGTCACCAAGTGGAACCAGGTCAACCCGAAGTTCCCCGCCGAGGACATCAAACTGTACGGCCCGGGAACCGACTCCGGGACCTTTGACTACTTCACCGACGAGATCAACGGCGAGGAGGGCGCCTCGCGGACCGACTATGAGCCCTCCGAAGACGACAACGTCATCGTCCAGGGCGTTGCCGGAGACCAGAACGCTCTCGGCTACTTCGGGTACACCTACTTCGAGGAGAACGAGTCCACCCTTAAGGCGATCAAGATTGACAGCGGGGACGGCTGTGTGGCTCCCAGCGCCGACACCGCCCGTGACGGGTCCTACACGCCGCTGGCCCGTCCGCTCTTCATCTACGTGGACAAGAAGGCCTTCGCCTCCAACCCCGCTCTGAAGGCGTTCATCAGCTTCTACATCGAGAACGACGCGAAGGTCGCCGAGGCCGCCAAGTACGTCTCGCTGAGCGAGGACCAGAAGAAGACCGCCCAGGAAGAGCTCGCCTCACTCGGCTGAGGTCACACCCACCACAGGAGTCACCCTTCGTGTCCCACCGCAGCGCCGGCGCGGGCCCCTCGACCGTTTCGAGGGGCCTGCGCCCGTCCCCCGACCGGCTCTCACTCCGCTCGACGTCCCCCCGGCGAGGCGAGAAGGCAGCCTTCGGCTTCCTCGTGCTCGCCGCCGCCGTGTCCGTTTTGACCACGGTCGGGATTGTCGTGTCGTTGGCGCTGCCGGCAGTCCAGTTCTTTCGCGAGGTCAACGTCCTTGACTTCCTCACCGGAACATCTTGGACACCGCGCTTTACCGAGAAGAGCTACGGCGTCCTTCCGCTCATCACGGGGACCTTGTGGACGACGGGGATTGCCTTGGCGGTGTGCGTCCCGCTTGGGCTGGGTGCCGCCATCTACCTGTCGGAGTACGCCTCGACAGGGGTGCGCAAGACTCTCAAGCCCATCCTCGAGTTGCTGGCCGGCGTCCCCTCCGTCGTGTACGGCCTCTTCGCCGTGACCTTCGTTGGCCCGGTCGTGCTGAAAGAGTGGTTTGGAATCCAGGTCCAGACCTTCTCGGTCCTCGCTGCCGGGCTCGTCCTCGGAGTCATGATCATCCCGACGGTCGCCTCGCTCGCTGAGGATGCGATGTCAGCGGTCCCCCGCTCTCTGCGGGAGGCCTCCTACGGGCTGGGCGCCAACCGGATGCGGACGGTCCTGCGCGTCGTCTTCCCAGCCGCCGTGTCCGGCATCGCGGCGTCGCTGGTGCTGGCCCTGAGCCGTGCCGTTGGGGAGACGATGATCGTGGCGATGGCTGCGGGTAGTCAGGCCAAGATGGTCTCTGACCCATTGGAAGGCGGCCAGACCATGACTGGCTTCATCGCTTCCGCCGCTCTCGGGGACAGCGTCCAAGGTTCCCTCCAGTACAACACCCTCTTCGCTGTGGGGATCACCCTCTTCGTCCTGACCTTGGTCATCAACCTCATCAGCATCCGACTCGTCAACCGATTCCGGGAGATCTACTGATGTCCGCCGTCACCGCAGACCAGGCCATGCCTCGGACGCCGCTGGCTAGGGCCGCTTACGGCGAGAAGGACCTGCGCTCCATGGGGTTTCTCGTCGTGCTGTGGCTCTGCCTGGCTTTCGGCATCCTCGTCCTGGCCGTCTTGCTCGTGACGACGTTCCTCGACGGGCGTGAGCGCATGGATGGGGAGCTGTTCACGAACTACACCTCGCAGATCGCGCCGGAGACCGCGGGTGCACGTGCGGCCATCCTCGGCACTGCCTGGGTCATTCTGACCACGGCGCTCCTGGCCATCCCGATCGGTGTCGCGGCCGCGTCCTATCTCGAGGAGTTTGCCTCGACGAGGAGCCGCTTCGCGCGCTTCGTCGAACTCAACGTGCAGAACCTCGCGGCGGTCCCGGCGATCATCTACGGGATGCTGGCTGCTGCGGCCGCCGTCGCGGTGGGCATCCCGCGCAACACCGTCATCGCCGGTGGGATCGCCCTTGCCCTGCTGATCCTGCCCGTGGTCATCGTCGCAACGCGTGAGGCCCTCCGAGCAGTGCCCCAGGAGATCCGCCAGGCATCACTGGCTCTGGGGGCCACCCCGATGCAGACTTTGGCCCGCCAGACGCTACCCGCCGCCGTCCCGGGCATTGCGACAGGCACCATCCTCGCGCTCTCCCGGGCGATGGGCGAAGCCGCACCACTGCTGCTGCTGGGCGGCCTGGTGTTCGTCAAGTTCGACCCGAACGGGTTCCTCAGCGGCTTCACGACGATGCCCATCCAGATCTTCGACTGGGCCGCCCGGTCCCAGGTCGAGTTCCAGCAGCTCGCCGCCGCCGCGAGCATCCTCCTGCTCGTGCTGGTCATCCTGCTCAACGGGGTGGCGATCATCATCCGCAACAAGTACGCCACCGCGCGGTGAAAGAGCCCGAGCAGCGCGTGGGCCAGTCGTCCGCGGAAGCGTCGAACACCACTTCAGGAGAACCTACTGTGAACCTCACCGCCACTGCATCGACCCGACGCCCTGAACCGATGGACACCGGCCGGATCCAAGCCTCGGAGTCGCCCCGGGCCGTGCTCGGATGCACCGACGTCAGCGTGTACTACGGGGACTTCCGTGCCGTCAACGAGGTGACCATGGACATCGGCGTCCACGAGGTCACGGCCCTGATCGGGCCCTCGGGTTGTGGCAAGTCGACGGTCCTGCGTTCCCTCAACCGGATGAACGACCTCATCCCGGGCAGCCGCGTGACCGGCACCGTTGCGTACCACGGGCAGGACATCTACGGAAAGGACGTCGACCCGATCGAGGTCCGTCGACGTATCGGGATGGTCTTTCAGAAGCCGAACCCGTTCCCCAAGTCCATCTACGACAACGTCGCCTACGGCCCGAAGGTCACGGGCATGAAGGTCTCAAGCATGGACGACGTCGTGGAGGAGAGCCTGCGCGGCGCCGCTCTCTGGGACGAGGTCAAGGACAAGCTGAAGCAGTCGGCCTACGGCCTGTCTGGCGGCCAGCAGCAGCGGCTGTGCATCGCGCGCACCATCGCCGTCAAGCCTGAGGTGATCCTCATGGACGAGCCGTGTTCCGCGCTCGACCCGATCGCCACGGCCCGCATCGAGGACCTGATGATGGAACTGAAGAAGGACTACACCATCGTCATCGTCACCCACAACATGCAGCAGGCCGCTCGAGTCGCCGACCGCACCGCCTTCTTCACAGCAGAGGCCGCCGAGGGCCACGGCGACCGCACCGGCCACCTCGTGGAGTTCGACCTCACCACGAAGATCTTCAGCAACCCGAGCGACAACCGTACTGAGGACTACATCTCAGGCCGCTTCGGCTGACCCGTGCAAGGCGACAGTGCGTCACCCCGCGGCCAGTCAGCCTTCGCGAAGGTCCGCTGGTGGAGCCGCGCTGGCGACGTTCGAGGTCGCCGCCCTTGTCGTAGTACTCCGGTAGCCGAGCGCTGGACCGACCGTGACACTCAGGCGCTACTGGCGTGGGCTGAGCTCCCGCAGGGGGCAGTTGCCTTCAGCTGTGGGGTGGAGTCACTGGGAAGCGCCATCTCGTGGGCAGTCCGCTGGCTGCGCGATGGATACCCGGCAGAGCTAGGACCTTACGGATACAACGTTCTCGCCGCCCTGCTCCCGCGCAAACAGCCCTAGCGTTCCTCCAGCATGTAGCCCCCGTGCCTTAAGCTCCTGACCGCGTTACCGGCCCCAGGAGCCGCGGCGTCGAGGCGTCTGCGAAGACGGAGGACCCGAACCTTGAGCGCATCGGGGCTGCATGGAGGCAAGCCGCCCTGACCCTCGAGGAGTCTCTCTCGCGAGACGACCCCTGGGAACGCCTGCATCAAACACCACAGGAGGGCGAAATCCACCTCAGGAAGCTGAATGCGACTTTCCCCGACCCACACGTCACGACTCTCATAGAACGCAGTAATTCGGCCGACCTTCAGGCGTGTGAAGGACAATTGCTCTCGGGCGCCGGTGCGGACGAGACGGGAAATGTCGTCAGTAGTTGGCGGCATCGCGACCAGGCCCAAGGCCCCTGCGTCAAGCGCCGCCACTCCCAAGCGCCTGCTTGCATGGTCGTCCCAGACACCGATGAAACAGGGAACGGTTGCCACTTCAGTCAACGCCCGTGCGGCAGAGAGGAAATCGACGCCTTGAACATGGGTGTCCAGAAGGGCGCAGGCGGGCGCCTCCTGACCCGACTTCACAAGCATGGCGGCGGCATCTGTATAGACATCTACAGGTGACTGCACCTGCCGCGCGGTCGCCTCAACGGCCGCACGGACTCCAGCTGAGGCGAGCACGGCGATGCGCCCGACCCACTCAACTCCTTGTGGCGACACCATCAGTGATTCCACGGCGGGGGTCGTGTCGCAAAGGGCGTTCCAAAGACGTGGGCGGGTGGAGTCGCTCAAAATGCTGATCCGGGCAGAGCCAAAGCGTCCCCCATTCATACAGGGGCCGGGTGCAGAAGGAACGATCGGCTGCCGAGCGAGCAGTCACACGGACAGCCTAGTAGCGCAAAGCGCATCCGCCAACCCACGAAGGACGCCGTCCGAGGCGCTGTCCGGATCCGGTGTAGCTCGCATGACATGCCGGCAACGCTTCCGAGGAAGGCCGGTCGCCCATGGCGAGACGAACTCGAGCGTGAGCTCTATGCCTGAGGAATCGAAGACGACGTCGGCGGAGGTCGAGCGGGCTGCGCTGCGGCAGCTGGTCAAGGCTGCCCGTCCCTGAGGTAGTGACCTGTCCGGTCCGGACCCGCTAGGGAAGACGATCGCCAAGGAGTGCGGGAGTCCGCGCGTGCGAAGGAGACGAGAAGACTTCGGTTACTCCAAGCACGCCGCCGAGGAACGCCACGCTTGGAGCTCGCGCAACGGGACCTGCACCACGACGTGCGGACCGACAATGCCGGCAAGCTCGAGGTCGCCGTGCCACAGGGACTGGGCGGCACCTTCGAGCCGGCGACCGTCACGAGGCACCAGCGCCGGCTGAACGCCGTCGACGCGATCGTGCTCTCCCGCTACGAAAGCGTTTGTGGTGGGCTTTCACTCGTTGACCCATCTGCCTGCCCGAGCCCGTTAGGGCACGAGCAGTCCGCCCGGCGTGGAGCTGACCTCTCACGTGACGGTTTCCCGACGGCCGGCGTCCATCTGATGGGTGCGGGGAGGAGGCCCCTCCGATGATCTCAGGTTCTCGCCTGTTCCTTGGGTGTGTCGACGGAGGAGATGCGGCGTGCGAGGGCGGCGGCGAGGAGGGCCAGTGCTGCCAGCCCGAGGAACACCGCCGTGTGCCCACCCACCCGAGTGGCCGCGGCAGCCACCGCCCACGGCGAAAGCGCGCCGGCGATGGTGACCGGGAGGGCGAGGGCGGCGGAGAGGCGCCCGTACGCGGCGGTGCCATAGCGGTCGCTGACCGCCGTGGCCTGCACCAGCGTGTGGTTGCCGCGGACCGTCCCGGCCAGGACGGCCAGGGCGACGAGCAGGGTCACCGGTCCGGGCACGACGGCGAGCAGGGCGATCGCAATCGCCGCTGCGATCAGGATGGCGACGAGCCTGACCCCGGGCCCGGTACGAGCCGAGAGGGGAGCGTAGAGCAGGCGGCCGAGCGTCTGGCCGGCGCCGCCGAGGCCCAGCGCCCACGCGGCCGTCGTGGCGCTCGCGCCGCGCTCGAGGAGCAGGGGGATGAGCCCGAAGAGGGCTCCGTACAGCGCGAAGCCGGAGAGGGCCATCGCGACGGTCAACAGGACGAAGGAACGGCTGCCCGGGACTCCGGCGCCCGGGTCGCGCCCGGGGCCGCGGTCCTCGTGCCCCGGCCAGGGGGCGGCGAGGGCGAACCAGTGCAGCGGGGTCGCGACGGTCAGCAGCACGGTGGCAAGGACCGCGAGGGCTCCTCGCCACCCCAGGGTCTGGGTCAGGGCGTCCGTGAGCGGGGCGAACACCGTGCTGGCCAGGCCACCGGCGAGCGTCAGGACCGTGAGGGCGCGGACCTGCTCGCCGCGGTGCCATCGGGTGAGGGCCGCGAACGCGGGGTGGTAGAACGTCGCGGCCATGGCGAGCCCGGCCACGAGCCAGCCGACGGTGAAGACGACGAGGCCGGGGGCGGCGGCCGCGGTGGCGAGTCCGACGACGCCGACGACGCCGCCGGCGGACATCAGGTGCCGGGGTCCGCGGTGGTCGATGCTCCGGCCGACGGCCAGGCCTGCGACGGCCGAGACGACCAGGGCCGCGGAGTACGCGGCGGTGACGCGGGTGCTCGACCATCCGGTGTCTGCCACGAGGTCGGCCCGCAGCACCGGGAAGGCGTAGTAAAGGATCCCCCAGCACGTGACCTGGGTGACGCAGAGGGCGGGGAGGACGGCTCGCGGCGGCCTGACCGGTCCTTCGGCCGGGCCCTCGGGTACGCCGCCCGCCGGCGGGTCAGTGCTGGGCGACACGACCGCCGACGCCGAGGGTGACCGGCTGCGGGGCGGCCGGGGCGCAGCATCCGCCCGAGTCGGCCGTGCCGGGCGCCTCCTCGAAGAGCCCTGCGCCACCGCACACCCCGGTCTCGGGTAGCGTCAGCTCCACGCGCGACGCGGCGTCGTGGTCGCCGGCGATCTCCGCGACCACGGAGCGGACCTGCTCGTAGCCGGTGAGGGCCAGGAAGGTCGGAGCGCGACCGTAGGACTTCATGCCGACCACGTAGACGCCGGGCTCGTCGTCGTGGCGCAGCTCGGCCGCGCCGTGCGGGTAGACGGTTCCGCAGGAGTGGACGTTCGGGTCGATGAGCGGAGCGAGCCGCACGGGGGCCTCGAGGCGCGGGTCGAGCCCGAGCCGGAGCTCGGAGGTGATGGTGTGGTCGGGCCGGAAGCCGGTGAGCACCACGAGCTCGTCGAGCCCCTCGAGGACCCTCCCGCTCTCGGCGTGGAGGCGCAGACCGTCCTGGTCCCGCTCGACCGCGCTGGTGCGGAACCCGGTGACG
>JACXUW010000319.1 GCA_014763705.1 Micrococcales bacterium
GGCGAGGCCCTCGACGATCGCCCGGAGGCGCTGCGGGTCGTCGGTGTTCTCGGCCCGGTGGATCGTCGAGAGGACGTAGTCGCCGGCCTCGACGCCGGCGGGCAGCACCGGGGCGCGGTCCCGGACGAGCTCGGCGGTGCGCAGGCACACGTCGGTCATGACGTCGCCGGTGACGACCGAGCGCGCGGCCAGCCCCTCGTCGCGCAGGTGCCCGAGGGCCACCTCGGTCGGGGCGAGACAGAGGTCGGCGGCGTGGTCGGTGAGCACCCGGTTGTGCTCCTCGGGCATCCGGCGGTTGAACGAGCGCAGCCCCGCCTCGAGGTGGGCGAGCGGGAGGTGGATCTTCACGGCGCACAGGGCCCCGGCCACCGTCGAGTTCGTGTCGCCGTAGACGAGCACCCAGTCGGGGGAGTGCTCGAGGAGCACCGGCTCGAGGGCGGCGAGCATCGCACCGGTCTGCGCGCCGTGCGAGGCCGACCCGATGCCGAGGTGGACGTCGGGGTCGGGGATGCCGAGGTCGCTGAAGAAGACGTCGGACATCTTCGCGTCGTAGTGCTGCCCGGTGTGGACGATGACGTGCTCGTGCCCCGCCTCGGCGAGGGCGCGCGCGATCGGCGCGAGCTTGACGAACTGGGGGCGGGCGCCGACGATGCTGAGGACCTTCACGAGGGCCAATCTATGGGGTCCGGCGCCCGCAGGGGGCACCCGGTCGGTGCGGTCCCGCGGCCCGATAGACTGCTCCGCCGGGTCCGCATCCCGGTCCCCACCCGTCCTTCGTCGAGGAGTCAGCACGTGAAGATCGCCGTCGTCGCCCTGGGCAAGATCGGTCTCCCGCTCGCCGTCCAGTTCGCCAGCAAGGGCCACGAGGTCGTCGGTGTCGACGTCAACGCGGCGCTGGTCGACGTCGTCAACGAGGGGCGTGAGCCCTTCCCCGGCGAGGCCGAGCTCGACGACCGCCTGCGCGAGCTGGTCCCGGCCGGGCGGCTGCGGGCGACGACCGACTACGCCGAGGCCGTCCCCGGCGCCGACGCGGTCGTCGTCGTCGTCCCCCTGTTCGTCGACGACGCGTCGTGGGAGCCCGACTTCGGCTGGATGGACTCCGCCACGCGCTCGATCGCCGAGCACCTCGAGCCGGGCACCCTCGTCTCCTACGAGACGACGCTGCCGGTCGGCACGACCCGCACCCGCTGGAAGCCGATGCTCGAGGAGGGCTCCGGCCTCACCGAGGGCACCGACTTCCACCTCGTCTTCTCCCCGGAGCGCGTCCTCACCGGGCGGGTGTTCGCCGACCTGCGCAAGTACCCCAAGCTCATCGGCGGGCTGAGCCCCGAGGGCGCCGAGCGGGCCCGCGCGTTCTACGAGGCCGTCCTCGACTTCGACGAGCGCCCCGACCTCGAGCGCGGCAACGGCGTCTGGGACCTCGGCTCGGCCGAGGCCTCCGAGCTGGCCAAGCTCGCCGAGACGACCTACCGCGACGTCAACATCGGCCTCGCCAACCAGTTCGCCCGGTTCGCCGAGAAGGCGGGCATCGACGTCGGACAGGTCATCGACGCGAGCAACTCCCAGCCCTACAGCCACATCCACCGGCCCGGCATCGCCGTCGGCGGCCACTGCATCCCGGTCTACCCGCGCCTCTACCTCTGGGGCGACCCCGACGCCACCGTCGTGCGCGCGGCGCGCGAGGCGAACATGGGGATGCCGACGCACGCCACCCTCCTCCTCGAGGGCGCCTACGGCGACCTCTCCGGGGCCCGGGTCGCGGTCCTCGGCGCCTCCTACCGCGGCGCCGTCAAGGAGACCGCCTTCTCCGGGGTATTCCCGCTCGTCGAGGCGCTGCGGGCCAAGGGCGCCGAGGTGCTCGTCCACGACCCGATGTACACCGACGCCGAGATCGAGGGCTTCGGCTGGACGCCGTACCACGTCGGCGAGGCGGTCGACGCCGCCGTCCTCCAGGCCGACCACGCCGAGTACGCCGGCCTCGGCGCCGCCGACCTCCCGGGCGTCAAGGCCTTCGTCGACGGCCGCGGGCTGACCGACCCGGCCCGCTTCGAGGGCGTCCCGCACCGCGTCATCGGGGTCGCGACGACCCGCTGAGCCCGGTCCGCGGCACCCGTGGTGCGGGGTGGTGCCGGCGTGCCGGGGCGGTGCTCCGGGACGGATGTCATGTGATCCTTGTGAACCCGTGTGACGGGCGAAGACCTGTGTGACACTGGTTCGGCCCATTCCTGCCGCCCTGCCTCTGGATCCGCCATGTCGCCACGCCCCTCCCTGCGCCTGACCTCCCTCCTCGCCGCGGCCGCCGCCGCCCTCGTCCTCCCGGTCGCGACGACCGGGCCGACCAGCGCCCACCCGGCCGCCCCGGAGCCGGTCCAGACCTCGATGCGCTCGATCTCCCTCACCGGGGTCGCGACCGCGAACCCGACGGCCCGGACCCGCACGCCGCGCCCGGTCGCGCAGTCCGGGGTCGTCGACGTCAGCGGGCGGGTGCACGTCGTGGGCCTCACCTGGCCGCGGGGCGAGGTGGCCGACAGCGACGTCGTCGAGATCCGCGAGCGCACCGGCTCGGCGTGGGGAGCCTGGACGACGATGGACCACGACGGCGGCGACGGCCCCGACCCGGGCACCGCCGAGGCGACCCACAGCCGCTCGGGAACCGACCCGTGGGTGACCACCGCGGACGCCGTCCAGGTCCGGGTCCGCAGCACGGGGGCCGCCCCGAGCAGCGCGAAGCTCGACGTCGTCGACCCGGGAGACTCCCCGGCCGACACCGAGGCGCCCACGGGTGCCGGCGCGGCGGCCGCGCAGGGGGTGCGCCCGACCATCTACACCCGGGCCCAGTGGGGCGCGGACGAGAGCATGCGGGGCAGGTACTTCGAGCTCGGCGTGGTCAAGGCCGCCGTCGTGCACCACACGGCCGGGTCGAACAACTACACCGCCGCCCAGGTGCCGGCCATCATCCGGGGCATCTACCGCTACCACGTGACCGGCAACGGGTGGAGCGACATCGGCTACAACTTCCTCATCGACAAGTTCGGCCGGATCTGGGAGGGGCGCTGGGGCGGCATCGACCGGCCCGTCGTCGGGGCCCACGCGCTGGGGGTGAACAGCCAGACCTACGGTGCCTCGATCATCGGGGACTACACCTCGACCGTCCCGTCGTCCGCCGCCATCACCGCGCAGGCCAAGCTCGCGGCCTGGAAGCTCGGGCTCTCGCACGTCGACCCCACCGCGACGACGACCCTCACCGGGTACGGCACGAAGTACACGATCAACGGCCACCGTGACACCTACTCGACGAGCTGCCCGGGGGCCCAGGTGTACTCGAGGCTCCCGACCATCCGCAGCCTCGCGCGGACCTACCAGGGCACGATGTTCTACGACCCGACCGTCAGTGCCGCGTCGGTGCCCTACGGGGGTGGGGGGGTGACCGTCCGCAGCCGGGCGAGCACCGCCCTGAGCTGGCGGATCACCGTGACCAGTCCCTGCCGGGCGGCCGCGGTCGCGACCGTGACGGGCACGGCGAGCGCCGGCCAGACCTTCTCCGCCGTGTGGAACGGACGGCTGAGCACCGGTGAGGCGGCCCCGCCCGGGACCTACTCGGTGACGATGACCGCCGCCAACGGCTCGGGACCCACGGCGACCGCGACACCGGTCACCTACCCCCTGACCGTGCGGACGGCCGCCGGCGCCCCCGCGGGCTTCTGCCCGCCGCGCCTGGCCGGCTCCAACCGGTACGCCGTCGCCGTGGCCACCTCGAGGGTCGAGAACCCGACGAGCCGCACGGTCGTCCTCGTCAACGGGACCGAGCAGGCGGTGGCCGACGCGCTCGTCGCCGCGCCGCTCGCCCGCCACCTCGGGGGCGTCCTCCTGCTCACCTACGGCTCCACCCTCGCCCCGGAGACCGCCGCCGAGATCACCCGCCGGGGTGCCACGACCGTGCACGTCGTCGGTGGGGAGGGCTCGGTGTCGCCGGCCGTCGTCGCCCAGCTCCGCTCGCTCGGCGTCACGACGATCGAGCGCACCGGCGGTGCCGACCGCTACGAGGTCGCGGCGGGCGTGGCCCACGAGATCGCGCCCGCGGGCAGCAGTGCCGTGTTCGTCGCCGGCGGCACGGCCGTCGCGGACGGCCTCGGCGTCTCCGGGCCCGCC
>JACXUW010000320.1 GCA_014763705.1 Micrococcales bacterium
CCGCGTCGAGGAGGGCGGTCGTCGCGCGGCTCATCGCCGACGCCGCGAGGTGGGTCATCTCGACGAGGCTCTCGGCGATCCGGTCGAGCTCCTCGTGGTAGGCCTTGCGCATCACGGGTGGGTCGTCCTCCGGGTGGGGTGCTGCGGGCGCGCGACGCCGGCCGCGGGCCGCGTCGTCGCCGGAACCATCGCAGCCGGGAGTGAACCGGAGACGCCGGAGAGGTGAACTTCGGGCGTCCGTGTGGCCGGGCGGGCCGCCGGTGGCACGGAGCGGCGCCCGCGCCGCCGTACCCTGACGAGTGTGGATGCGACGATCGCCGCGAGCCTCGGCGGCGCCGGTGGCCTCGTCGTCGGGGCCGTCGCCGTGCTCGCCGCGCGGTGGTCCGAGCGGTCCCTCGCCGACGCGCCGCCCCTCGAGGAGCCCCCGCTGGCCCGCGGCGTCGGCGACGTGCTGTCGGTGCTCCGCTCGATCGCCATCGTCGTCGACGGCTCGGACGCCGTCGTCAAGGCGTCGGCGCCGGCCGTCACCTACGGGATGGTCCGGCACGGCGAGCTCGTCCACCACGAGCTGCGCCACCTCGCCCGGCAGGTCCGGCGCGACGGCGTCATCCGCGAGGCCGAGCTCGACCTCGCCCGGGGCCCGAACCCCGACGGTAGCGTCGTGATGCGCGTGCGGGTCGCGCCGCTCGGCGTGCAGCACGTCCTGCTCCTCGCCGAGGACCACACGCACGCCCGGCGCGTCGAGGAGGTCCGGCGCGACTTCGTGGCCAACGTCAGCCACGAGCTGAAGACCCCGGTCGGTGGCATCTCGCTCCTCGCCGAGGCGGTGCTCGACGCCAAGGACGACCCGGAGGCGGTCGCCCGCTTCGCCGAGCGCATCCGGGTCGAGGCGACCCGGCTCTCCCGTCTCGTCCAGGAGATCGTCGACCTCTCCCGCCTCCAGGTCGCCGACACCCTGCACGAGCCGGTGCTCGTCGACATCGGCGCGGTCGTCGTCGAGGCGGTCGACCGGGTGCGGGTGGCCGCCGAGGCCAGGGACATCGAGCTGGGCCTGGCCACCGAGCGCGGGCTGCGGGTCTTCGGCGACCGTGAGCTGCTCGTCACCGCGGTCGCCAACCTGCTGACCAACGCCGTCAACTACAGCGACCCCCGCACCCGGGTCGGCATCGGCGCGCGCCAGGTCGGCGAGACCGTCGAGATCGCGGTCACCGACCAGGGCCAGGGGATCCCGGCCGCCGAGCAGGAGCGCATCTTCGAGCGGTTCTACCGGGTCGACGCCGCCCGCTCGCGAGCCACGGGGGGCACGGGGCTCGGCCTGGCCATCGTCAAGCACGTCTGCGCGAACCACGGTGGCGAGGTCACCGTGTGGAGCCAGGAGGGACGCGGCTCGACGTTCACGATGAGACTGCCGGTGGCGGCCACCCAGGTCGACGCCGAGGACCCCACGGCCGAGCCACTGCCCGGCGTGGCCGCCGCATCCGGAGGAGAGAGCACCGCATGACGCGCATCCTGATCGTCGAGGACGAGGTCTCGTTCTCGGACCCGCTGTCGTACCTGCTGAGCAAGGAGGGGTACGAGGTGTCGGTGGCCGACAACGGGCACGACGCGCTCGGCGAGTTCGACCAGGCGGGCGCCGACCTCGTCCTCCTCGACCTCATGCTCCCCGGCCTGTCGGGCGTCGACGTGTGCCGCGCCCTGCGCCAGCGCTCGAACGTGCCGGTCATCATGCTCACCGCGAAGGACAGCGAGATCGACAAGGTCGTCGGGCTCGAGCTGGGGGCGGACGACTACGTGACCAAGCCCTACTCCTCGCGTGAGCTGCTGGCGCGGATCAAGGCGGTGCTGCGCCGCGGCGCCGAGCCCGAGGAGCTGCTG
The DNA here is from genome assembly GCA_014763705.1 of Micrococcales bacterium. Taxonomy (GTDB): domain Bacteria; phylum Actinomycetota; class Actinomycetes; order Actinomycetales; family Dermatophilaceae; genus Phycicoccus. The sequence continues at coordinate 1,876 of JACXUW010000320.1, forward strand.
CCGACGACCCTCGAGGCCGGGCCGGTGCGGATGGACGTCGAGCGCCACGTCGTCACGGTCCGCGGTGAGCCGCGCTCGTTCCCGCTCAAGGAGTTCGAGCTGCTCGAGATGCTGCTGCGCAACACCGGCCGGGTCCTGACCCGCGGCCAGCTCATCGACCGGGTGTGGGGCAGCGACTACGTCGGCGACACCAAGACCCTCGACGTGCACGTCAAGCGGCTGCGGGCCAAGGTCGAGGCAGACCCGGGCGCACCGCGGCACATCGTCACCGTGCGGGGGCTCGGCTACAAGTTCGAGGCCTGAGGGAGTCGCGGCCCGCGCGGGGGCGGCGGCCGGGTCCGTTCAGCTCGCCGAGGGCGAGGGGGAGGGCGCGAGGCCGTCGTAGTAGCGCTCGGGCGCGAGGACCGGCACGAGGACGACGTTCTGGCCGGCCTGCGGGGTCGAGACGACGAGACGGACCATCGAGCCCGGGGCCACCGGGACGTCCGAGAGCTCGACCTTGGTGCCGGTGGTCAGCGAGCCACCGGAGAAGGCCGGCACGGACGTCTTCGCGCTGCCCTGCCCGCCCTCGACGCCGAAGGTGACCTCGACGGCGTCGGCGCCGTTGTTCACCGCCTGCCCGATGACCGTCCCCGGGGAGCCCTTGGCGTCGGCGACGATGGCGACGTTGCGCAGGTCGAGCCCGGGGATCGTCAGGTCGACGCCGTCGGCGGGGACGTAGGCGTCCATCGTCTGGACGGGGGAGAACACGGCGCAGCCGGAGGCCAGGAGGGTTGCGGCGGCGAGTCCGGCGAGCCGGAGGGCGGAGGCGGCGCGGGTCGTCACGCGGCAAGGATAGCGGGGTCCCCGTGGGGGCTTCCGGGACCTCCCTCCCGGGCGTCGGGACCGAGGGCGTGCCGGGGGCCGACGGCGGCCGCGGCGACGCCGTTCCGGTCCGCGCCCGCGTCGCGCGCGAAGCACGCCACGGGCGATTCTGTCAAGCCCCGAATTCGGGGTGTGGATGGTGGTCGCAGGCCTCTGACCTGCACAAACGTCGCGCGCTCCCATTGGGTCACATCGGCGTGTCGTGGTACTCTTGTCCTCGCGAAAGGGGACAACAACACATGGTTTTCAAGGTCGGCGAAACGGTCGTGTACCCCCACCACGGGGCCGCGCGCATCGAGGAGATCAACACCCGCACGATCCGCGGAGAGGAGAAGCTCTACCTCAAGCTGAAGGTCGCGCAGGGTGACCTCGTCATCGAGGTTCCTGCCGAGAACTGCGACCTCGTCGGCGTCCGTGACGTCGTCGACAAGGCCGGTCTGGACAAGGTCTTCGAGGTCCTCCGCACCCCGTACGCCGAGGAGCCCACCAACTGGTCCCGCCGCTTCAAGGCCAACCTCGAGAAGCTCGCCTCCGGCGACGTCATCAAGGTGGCCGAGGTCGTCCGCGACCTCTGGCGCCGCGACAAGGACCGCGGCCTCTCCGCGGGGGAGAAGCGGATGCTCGCCAAGGCCCGCCAGATCCTCGTCTCCGAGCTCGCGCTCGCCGAGAAGACCGACGAGGAGAAGGCCGAGACCATCCTCGACGAGGTCCTCGCGTCCTGACCGCCCCGGTCGCCCCGGCGGCCGCACCGACGTGACCGACGACGCCCACCCCGCAGCACGCGGTGTGGGCGTCGTCGTCGTCGCGGCCGGGTCCGGGTCCCGGCTCGGGGCCGGCCTGCCCAAGGCCTTCGTGCCGCTGGCCGGCCGGCCACTGCTCGGCTGGGCCCTCGACACCGTCGCGCAGCTCCCCGGCCTCGGCTCGGTGGTCGTCGTCGCCCCGGCCTCGCTGGCCGACCCCGCGGCGGCCGCGTGGTCGGGCGTCACGCTGCCACCCGGCACGCGCGTCGTGGCCGGCGGCGCCGAGCGCACCGACTCGGTCGCGGCCGGGCTGGCCGCCCTAGACCCCGGCTGCGACGTCGTCCTCGTCCACGACGCCGCGCGCTGCCTCGCGCCGCTGGCCGTGTTCGAGCGTGTCGTGGCGGCCGTGCGTGCCGGCCACGTGGGGGTGGTGCCGGGGGTGCCGGTCGTCGACACGGTCAAGGCGGTCGACGCCCGGGGCGTCGTCACCGGCACGCCGGCGCGGGAGGGGTTGCGGGCCGTGCAGACCCCGCAGGGCTTCCGGCGCGACGTCCTCGCGGCGGCGCACGCGGGCGGGGCGGCGGCCACCGACGACGCCGCCCTCGTCGAGGCGCTCGGCCACGAGGTGCTCGTCGCCGT
>JACXUW010000321.1 GCA_014763705.1 Micrococcales bacterium
GTCCGGCATCCCCGGGTCGAGCGGAGCCACCCCGATCCAGAACGTCGGCGCCTACGGGCAGGAGGTCGCGCAGACGATCGCCCGGGTGCGGGTGTGGGACCGCCTCGAGGAGCGGGTGCGGACGATGACCTCGCTCGACTGCCGGTTCACCTACCGCCACTCGCTGTTCAAGGGCACCGACCGGTACGTCGTGCTGGACGTGATGTTCCAGCTGGTCCTCGGCGACCTGTCGCAGCCGGTGCGGTACGCCGACCTGGCGACCCAGCTCGGCGTGGCGGTGGGGGAGCGGGTGCCGCTCGGTGACGCGCGGCAGGCGGTGCTCGCCCAGCGCCGACGCCGCGGGATGGTCCTCGACGAGGCGGACCACGACACGTGGTCGTGCGGGTCGTTCTTCACCAACCCCCTGCTGTCCGAGGCGGAGTTCGCCGACCTCGAGGCACGGGTCGGGGACCGGCTGGGCGCCGATGTCCCGGGACCTCCGCGCTTCCCGGAGTCGGGCGGTCGGGTCAAGACCTCCGCGGCGTGGCTCATCGAGCGGGCCGGCTTCGGCAAGGGGTTCGGGATGCCCGGCCCGGCCGCGCTCTCCACGAAGCACACCCTGGCGGTGACCAACCGTGGGGACGCCCGGGCGGCCGACGTGGTGGCGCTGGCCCGCACCGTGCGCGACGGGGTGCGCGAGGCGTTCGGCGTGACCCTCGTCAACGAGCCGGTCATCCTCGGCGAGACCCTCTGAGCCGGAGCGGCCGTGGACGGCCGGGCGGCGGGTGCGGCGTCTCGCCGGATCATGCCGCGCCCTCCTGCTCGAGGCTCGAGGAGGAGCCCTCCGGACCCGGCCCCGGGAGGTCCTGACCGGCTGCCGACCAGTGGGGACGGACCGCGCGCGCTCGAGTCGACTCGGAGTACCACCACCAGTTCGGCGGGTAGTCGACCTGCTCGGTGTGGCGATGGGCAGGGAACCGCCTGCTGCCGCCCCGCACGACGGCCAGGAGCTCGGCGCGCGGCCAGTGCGTGGGAGCGACCGGGACCGGGAGCGCGGCGCCCCCGACGCCGGGGCGCGAGTCGTCGCCGTCGGGTTCAGGACGCCGGCACAGCGCGAGGCAGTAGCGCGTCGGGGCCAGCGCCGCGACGACGTCGGCCAGCTTGAGGTCGTCGGCGTGGGTCTCGAGCCGCGCGACCTGGCCGGGAGCCAGCTCGCGGAGCCGCGCGTAGGCCCGCTGGCTGACGCCGAGTTCACGCCGGTGCGCACGCAGTGCGAGCCCGACCTCGCGGCCGACCGTGAGGGCCGCGCGCGCCGCGACGAGCTCGCGGGCGAAGGTGGGGTAGACGAGCGGGAGGAGGTTCATGGCGGTCAGCGTGGGGCCGGCGGTGGGCCGTGGACCAGATCGGTCGCGGGATCTGTGGACGTCCGAGGCGGGGTGGGGCGGCTGTGGACGACGGAGCCGCGCCAGATGCCCCGGTCCCAGCCCTATCGGATGCCCACCGTCAGGGGGCAGCCCCGACGAGCGGCGACGTGCATCCGGCTGCGGTGCACTCCGGACGAGCGGTCACCTGCCTCCCCACGGGAGGCAAATGACCGTTCGTCGGGGATGCGCCACGGCACGATGCATCCTGATGCGTCTCGTGGCGATGCATCGGGATGCGCCTCGTGGCGACGCATCGGGATGCGCCTCGTGGCGACGCATCGGGATGCGCCTCGTGGCGACGCATCGGGATGCGGCTCGTGGCGACGCATCCGGATGCGCCACGTCACGACGCATCGGGACCTTCCCGTGGTTGCACCTCCCTGGTGGGCATCCGATAGTGCCGGCACAGCCCTCCCTCGGGTCCACGCCCGGCGGGGCGAGACCCACGGGCCGTTCGCCCGGGCCGCCCCGCCCTCACCCCAGCCAGGCGTCGATGTCCGCCTCGGCCGCCGCCCGCACGTCCGTCGGCGCCCGGCTCGCCGCCAGCGACGCCCGCGCCAGCCCGGCCAGCTCGGCGTCGGTCAGCCCGTGCACCGTCCGCGCCACCTCGTACTGGTCGACGAGCCGCGTCCCGAAGATCAGCGGGTCGTCCGCCCCGAGGGCCACCCGCGCCCCGGCGTCGAGCAGCCGGCGCAGCGGCACATCCGGCGCCGCGTCGTAGACCCCGAGGGAGACGTTCGACCCCGGGCAGACCTCGAGCGCCACCCCGGCGGCCACCACCCGGTCGAGCACCCACGGGTCCTCGACCGCGCGGACCCCGTGGCCGAGCCGGTCCGGGGCCAACGACGAGAGCGTGGCCGCCACCGCCTCCGCCCCGAGCAGCTCACCCGCGTGCGGCACCGACGCCAGTCCGGCCCGCCGGGCGATCCGGAAGGCCGCCCCGAACTCCGCGGTGTCTCCCCGGCGCTCGTCGTTCGAGAGCCCGAACCCGACGACCGTCCCGGCCCCCGACCCTGCGTGCCGGGCCGCCAGCCGGGCCAGCGTCCGCGCCTCGAGCGGGTGCCGCATCCGGGACGCCGCGACGACCACCCCGACCTGCGCCGCACCGGCCTCCCGCGACACGGCCGCCGCCTCGTCGAGCACGATCTCGAGGGCCGGCGTGATCCCGCCGACGAACGGGGCGTACGACGTCGGGTCGACCTGGATCTCCAGCCAGCGCGACCCCTCGGCACCGTCGTCGAGCGCGGCCTCGCGCACGATGCGACGCATGTCCGCCTCTCCACGCACGCAGGCACGGGCCACGTCGTAGAGCCGCTGGAACCGGAACCAGCCCCGGGCGTCGGAGGCGTCGAAGCGGGGCGGGTAGTCGTCGGTCAGGGTCGTCGGCAGCCGCAGCCCGTGCGCGCGCGCCATGTCGCGCACGGTCTCGACCCGCATCGAGCCGGTGAAGTGCAGGTGGAGGTGCGCCTTCGGCAGAGCGGCGAGGGCCCGCGGCCCGGGAGCCAGGGCCGGCTCGGCTCCGCTCACTCCTGCGCGGTCTCCTCGTCGACGACGTGCACGGCCGCCTCCTCGGCCGACGCCGCGGCACCGTCGATGCCGACGTCCTCGCCGACGAGGTCGGCCTCGTCGTCCTCACCGAGGCCCTCGTCCGGGGCGACCAGCCGTCCGGCCCGGGCGTCGCCGACCTCGCCGTCGCCGAGCCAGTCGTCCTCGGCGTCGATGGCGTCGGGGTCGTCGCCGCCCACGCGGTCGACGTCCAGCCCGGACTCGTTGTCCGGCGCGCCGTACGCCGTCGAGGGGTCGGGGACCTCCTGGTGGATGCGCTCCTCGATCGTCTCGTCGCGGCCCTGCTCCTCGGCGGTCACGCCGTGCGCGATGGAGCCGCGCAGCTTCTCGGGGGGCGAGTACCCGCGGTCGAGGACGTCGTCGACGCCGTCCTGCTCGAGGGTGTCCTCGGGCTGGAGCTGGTCCTCGTCGCCGTAGGAGATGTCGTCGTCGGTGTCGCGGCCGGGGTTCTCGCTCATCTCGTCACCCTACGACGCCGAGCAGCTGCTCCGCGGCGGCGAGGGCGACGCACGTGGCGACGCCCGCCATCGCCGTCTCGACCTCGGCGAGCGACGGGAAGGACGGTGCGAGACGGATGTTGCGGTCGCGTGGGTCCCGGCCGTACGGGAAGGACGCCCCGGCCGGCGTCAGCGCGATGCCGGCCTCCCTGGCGAGGGCGACGACCCGGGAGGCGCAGCCGTCCGGGACGTCGAGGCTGACGAAGTAGCCGCCCCGCGGCCGGGTCCACTCGGCGATGCCCAGCCCGTCGAGCTCGGCGGTCAGCGCGGCGTCGACCGCCACCTTCGCCATGTCCTCGTTCAGACGGCTGATGGCGCTGCGCTGCTCCCGCTCGAGCTCGGGCAGCGACATCAGGAAATCCTCGAGTTCCTGTTCCGTGGCGGCGACATCCTCCTGCAGCTTCTTGCGCTCTTCCTCGGGCAGGCGGGCCAGCACTTCGGCCTTCTGGATTTCGCCGCCACGCATGGCGGCGAGCGAAAAGCCCATCGGCGTGCGCAGGATCGCGACGTTGCGGCTCTCGGCAACCTTGCGCAATTCCTCGAAGGCGCGGTCGGAACCGCCGATGAGGATGGTGTCGCCTGGTTCCAGTCTGATCTCGGCCACGGGCGTGCGTCCCATCCGGCTCTTGCGCTGCACGCCGA
>JACXUW010000322.1 GCA_014763705.1 Micrococcales bacterium
CTCCGCGGCGTCCCCCGCGTGGATGCCCTCCAGGCGCAGCGCCTCGAGGAGCGGACGAGCGGCGCGGGGGTCGCCGATCTGCCCCACCGTCCGGGCGGCCTGGGCGCGTACCCGCGGCGAGCGGTCCTCGAGGGCCTCGATCGCCGCGTCGGCGTGGGTCCAGTCGCGGCACCGGCCGATGAGGTGCAGGGCCCGGGCGCGCCGCAGCGACGACCGGCTGCGCAGCTCCCGGGCCGAGCGCTCGAGGGCGCCGTGCCGACGCAGCAGCTCGACCAGCTCGGTGGCCGGCTCGCCGCGCACCTTGCCGAGCAGGCGCAGGACGAGCTCGTCGACGTCGCTGCGGGTCCCGCGGGTCAGCCCCGCGAGCTCGGCGAGGGTGTCGCCGTCCTCGGTGTCCTCGCCCGCGGCGACGAGGACGACCCGACGGCGGTACGGCTCGACCCGGCGCTCCCACACCCTCGCGCGCAGGGTGCGGTGGACCTTGAGCGCGACGATGACGACCGCCATGGCGAGCGACGCGGTCGCGATGGCGAGGCCGGAGACGGCGACGAAGCCGCCGATGCTCATCGTCTCGGGCGCGCGAGGATGCCGTTGACGCGGTGCACGAGCTCGCGCGGGCTGAACGGCTTGACGAGGTAGTCGTCCGCCCCGACCGCGAAGCCCGCGTCGACGTCGGCGTCGCGGGAGCGGGCGCTGAGCATGAGGACCGGCAGGTGGCCGGTCTGGTGCTCGCGGATCTTGAGCAGGACGTCGATGCCGGACAGGCCGGGCATCATGACGTCGAGGACGATGCCGTCGGGCGGGCTGCCGACGAAGGCGTCCCAGGCCTCCAGCCCGTCGCCGACGCAGTGGACGTCGAAGCCGGACTGGGTGAGCTTGAACTCCACGAGGTCGCGGATGTCCGGGTCGTCGTCGGCGACGAGGATCCGGGGGCGGTGCGCGGTGTCCACCGGTGCTCCTCTCTCCGGGTCGGGCACAGTGGTTGGACCGCTCCGGAATCTAGGGACGGCCCGCCGCGGCGCGGAAGATTCCCCGGCTGATGATGTCCGAACGGTGGAGCGGACCGTCCACCGCACAGCCGCGCGGCCATCGCCCGGGCGGTCGTCGGCGGTGGCCCCTACGCTCGCGGGATGAGGTACGGAGCCGTCGTCCCGTGGGCCACCGAGCGCGAGTTCGCCGAGCTGGCGGGGGTCGCCGAGGCCGCCGGCTGGGACATGGTCCTCACCTGGGAGGCGGTGTGGGGCCAGGACGCCTGGGCCACCCTCGCCGCGGCTGCGGTGCTCACCGAGCGCGTCCGGCTCGGCACCCTGCTCACCCCGGCCGCGCGGTACCGGCCCTGGGACCTCGCCGGTCGGGTCGGCTCGGTCGACCGCCTCTCCGGCGGTCGCGTGACGCTCGGGGTGGGGCTCGGGGCACTGCACGAGAACTGGCTCGCCTTCGAGCCCGACGAGGGGCGGGCGGTGCGCGCCGCGAAGCTCGACGAGGGGCTGGCGGTCTACGCGGGGCTCCTCGGCGGTCAGCCGTTCGAGTACTCCGGCGAGCACTGGTCGGCGCGCCCGGTCGAGATGTTGCTCCCGCCGCCGCCGGTGCAGCGGCCACACCCGCCGGTGTGGTGCGTCGGCCTCCTCCAGCCCGGCCGCGCCCGCCAGCGCTCCCTCGAGCGGGCGGCGCGGTGGCAGGGGGTCCTCCCCGCGGTCGCGGGCGGCTCGCTCGAGGACCCCGGGTCGCGGCTCACCCCGGAGGCGCTGCGCGAGATCGTCGGTCGCATCGGCACGCTGCGCGCCGACGCCGGCCGGTCCATGGAGGGGTACGACGTGGTCGTCGAGGGCGACAGCCACGGGTCGTTCGGCGAGGTCCGTCCGCCGGTGCGGCAGTGGGCGGACGCCGGCGCCACGTGGTGGGTCGAGTCGTGGTGGGACCTCCCCGACGACCCCGAGGGCCGGGCCGAGCTGCGGCGGCGCCTCGCCGAGGGCCCGCGCCGGTGAGTGCTCCCACGGTCCGCGAGGCGACCCGGGCCGACGCCGACGCGCTCGTCGTCCTCCGCGCGCTGATGTTCGAGGCGATGGGCACCGACCCCGCCTCCCTCGCCGACCCGGTGTGGCGGGCCGGCGCGCGCGACTGGTTCCTCGACGCCGTCGGGTCGGCCGGCGTGCGGGTCGTCGTCGCCGAGGTGGCGGGGGCGGTCGTCTCGGCGGCCGTCGGCGAGGTCACCGCCCTCGTCCCGGGGCCGTCCGCCCCGAACGGCTCGGTCGGCCTCGTCTCCAACGTCGCGACGCTGCCCGCCCACCGCGGCCTCGGGCTCGCGGCCGCGTGCACCGACGACCTCCTCACGTGGTTCGCCGAGCGGACCGACGTCACCCGCGTCGACCTCTTCGCCACCGAGGCCGGGGCGCGCCTCTACGCCCGGCGCGGGTTCGTCACGGTCGGCCAGCCGGCGATGCGGCTCGTCGTCCCCCGCGGCTGAGGTCGCGGCCGGGACGAGAACACGCCGTGCCCCCTCGCGGTCGCACGGCGTGTTCTCCTCGGACGGGGACGCCCCTCAGGCGTCGTCCTCGTCGTCGAGCCTGATCGAGCTCGTCTGCTGCACCTGCACGAGGAACTCGTAGTTCGTCTTGGTCTTGCGGAGGCGGTCCAGGAGCAGCTCGATGCCCTGCTGGCTGTCCAGTGCGGCGAGCACCCGCCGCAGCTTCCACATGATCTTCAGCTCGTCGGGGGCGAGGAGGATCTCCTCGCGCCGGGTGCCCGAGTTGTTGACGTCGACGGCCGGGAAGATGCGGCGGTTCGCGAGCTGGCGGTCGAGCTTGAGCTCCATGTTGCCGGTGCCCTTGAACTCCTCGAAGATCACCTCGTCCATCCGCGAGCCGGTCTCGACCAGCGCGGTGGCCAGGATGGTCAGGGAGCCGCCGTTCTCGATGTTGCGCGCCGCGCCGAAGAACTTCTTCGGCGGGTAGAGCGCGGCCGAGTCGACACCACCCGAGAGGATGCGCCCGCTCGCCGGGGCGGCGAGGTTGTAGGCGCGGCCGAGCTTGGTGATCGAGTCGAGCAGGACGACGACGTCGTGACCCATCTCGACCAGCCGCTTGGCCCGCTCGATCGCGAGCTCGGCGACGGTGGTGTGGTCCTCGGCGGGACGGTCGAAGGTCGAAGAGATGACCTCGCCCTTGACCGCCCGCTGCATGTCGGTGACCTCCTCCGGCCGCTCGTCGACGAGGACGACCATGAGGTGGCACTCCGGGTTGTTCGTCGTGATCGCGTTGGCGATGGCCTGCATGACCATCGTCTTGCCGGCCTTGGCCGGCGCGACGATGAGGCCGCGCTGGCCCTTGCCGATCGGCGCGACGAGGTCGATGATCCGGGTGGTCACCATCGACTGCTCGGTCTCGAGCCGCAGCCGCTCCTGCGGGTAGAGCGGCGTCAGCTTGCCGAACTCGGGGCGGCGCCGGGCGTCGTCCGGGGTCATCGCGTTGACCGACTCCAGGCGCGCGAGCGGCGTGTACTTCATCCGGTTGTTGCGCGAGCCGACGGTCTGCTGCTGCGGCTCCTCGCCCTCGCGGGGCGCCTTGATGCTGCCGGTGACGGCGTCGCCCTTGCGCAGGCCGTAGCGCTTGACCATCTGCATCGGGACGTAGATGTCGCTGCTGCCGGGCAGGTAGCCGGTGGTGCGCACGAAGGCGTAGTTGTCGAGGATGTCGAGGATGCCCGCGACCGGCACGAGGACGTCGTCCTCGTGGATCTGCGGCTCACCGGCCTCGGCGGGCTGGCCGCCGGCCTGCTCGTGGGGGCGGCCGGTCCGCTTGTCGCGGTTGCGGCCCCGGTTGCGACGGCGCCGACCGCGGCCGCTGCCGTCCTCGTCGTCGTCGCGGCGCTCCTGGCCGCGCTGCTCCTGGCCGCGCTGCTCCTGGCCGCGCTGCTCCTGGCCGCGCTGGGGCTCGCGCTCCGGGCGCTCGGCCCGGTCCTGGCGCTCGGCCCGGTCCTGGCGCTCGGCCCGGTCCTGGCGGTCCGCGCGGTCCTGCCGCTCGATCCGCTCCTGGCGGCCGGTGGGCTGGTCCCGCTCCTGGCGGGCCGGCGGGGCCTCGTCGCGGGTGGTCTCGGGG
>JACXUW010000323.1 GCA_014763705.1 Micrococcales bacterium
GGGGTGGATGCGACCTTCAGCCTGGCCGACCTCGTCGCCACCGTGCGCGAGGGCCGCGAGCGCTCCGGGCGCGGCACCCCGCAGGACCCGATGGCCGGGTTCGACACGGTCGCCACCGTGCCCGTCGTCGTCACGGACGACCTGGCGGCCGCCCGGGCCGCCGTCGCCCCCTACACCGCGCTGTACATCGGCGGGATGGGCAGCCGCGAGCAGAACTTCTACAACCGGCTGGCCCGGCGAATGGGCTTCGACGAGGCTGCGGACACCATCCAGGACCTCTACCTCGCGGGCCGTCCGCGGGACGCCGCCGATGCCGTCCCGATGGAGCTCGCCGACGCCACCGCCCTCCTCGGGCCGCCGGAGCGCATCGCCGAGCGGGTCGGGCGGTACGCGGACGCCGGCGTGACGACCCTGTCCGTCGCCCCGTACGCGCGCACGACCGAGGAGCGGCTCGCCACGCTGCGGCTGATGGCCGAGCTCGTCCCGGGCTGACCGGCGCGCCCCCACAGGTCGGGCACAGCCCGTACCTCTAGGCTCCACGGGTGCCCGTCGAGCTGACCTACATCCAGGCCGTCGTCCTCGGAGTCGTCGAGGGACTCACCGAGTTCCTCCCGATCTCCTCCACCGGACACCTCACCATCACCGAGCACCTGCTCGGGCTGCCGGTCGACGCGCCCGCCGTCACCGCGTACACGGCGATCATCCAGATCGGCGCCATCGTCGCGACCTTCATCTACTTCGCGAAGAAGATCGCCCGCCTCTTCATGGCCTGGCTGAACGGCCTGCGCGGCCGGCCGGGCGCGCGCGAGCACCGCGACTACGCGCTCGCGTGGGCGGTCGTCGTCGGCTCCATCCCGGTGGGGATCGTCGGGTTCCTCCTCAAGGACGTCATCTCCGGGCCACTGCGCAGCCTCTGGGTCGTCGCCGTCGCGCTCGTCCTGTGGAGCGCCGTCATCTGGTGGGCCGAGCGACGGCACGACGAGCTCGAGGCCGCGGGGGAGCAGCGCGGCGAGGACGGCGTCAGCCTCCGCGACGGCCTCGTCATCGGCCTCGTCCAGTGCTTCAGCCTCATCCCCGGCGTCTCGCGCTCCGGCGCGACGATCTCGGCGGGGCTGGTCCGCGGCCTGAACCGCGTCACCGCCACCGAGCTCTCGTTCTTCATGGCCATCCCCGCACTCACCGCGGCCGGCCTCTTCGAGCTGGTCGACGCCCGGCACGACCTGAAGACCCTCGGCCCGGGGCAGATGGTCGTCGGCATCGTCGTCGCCTTCGTCGTCGCGTACGCGTCGATCGCCTGGCTGCTGCGTTTCGTCGCGACCAACTCCCTGCGGTCCTTCGTCTGGTACCGCGTCGTCCTCGGGCTGGTCCTCGCCGGTGCACTCGCGACCGGCCTCATGAGCGCCACCTGACCCGGGGGGCGCGACCGCTCGCCGTCAGAGCCAGCCGGCCCGCTTGAACGCCCGGAACAGGGTGGCGCAGGCCCCGGCCATGACCGCGAGCACGAGGAAGTACCCGAAGTGCCACCTCAGCTCGGGCATGTAGTCGAAGTTCATCCCGTAGACGCCGGCGATCATCGTCGGTACGGCCGCGATGGCCACCCACGCCGAGATGCGCCGCATGTCGTCGTTCTGCTGGACCGACACCTGGGCCAGGTGCGCCGAGAGGATGCCGGAGAGCAGGTCGTCGTAGGACTCGACGTGGTCGATGACGCCCTGGAGGTGGTCGGACACGTCGCGCAGCAGCAGCCGCAGCTCGCCGTCGGGCACGGGGCTGCGCGGTGACGCGTAGAGCATCTTCAGGGGCTCGGCCAGCGGCATCGCGGCGCGCCGGAACTCGAGCACCTCGCGCTTGAGCCGGTAGATCGACCCGGTGTCGGTCCGGTCGTCCGAGAAGACCGCCGTCTCGATCTCGTCGAGGTCGGTCTGCACCTCCGCGTCGATCTCGACGTAGCCGTCGACGACCCGGTCGAGGACGCGGTGCAGCACCCCCAGCGGGCCCATCCGCAGGGCCGCGGCGTCGGCCTCGAGCTCCTTGCGGATGCCGGTGAGCGGCGTGAGCTCACCGCGCCGCACGGTGACGACGAAGCGGTCACCGACGAACACCATGACCTCGCCGGTCTCGATGTCCGAGGTGCGGTCGATGTACCGCAGCGGCTTGAGCACGACGAAGACGGTGTCGTCGAACAGCTCGACCTTGGCCCGCTGGCGCCCCTTGACGGCGTCCTCGACGGCCAGCGGGTGCAGCTGCAGCTCGACGTTCACCTCGTCGAACTCGGCCTGGGTCGGGTCCTTGAGCCCGATCCAGAGGAACGCGCTCGGGTCGTCCCCGGCCCGCAGCCGCTCGAGCTCGTCGGAGAGGTCACCGCAGGCGCGGCGGTGCCCACCCTCGTAGATGGCGCGGTCGACGATCACGCAGGCCATTGTGGGTGACGGCGGCGCGGGCCGTGGGGACGGGGACTCGTACAGTGTCGTGTCGTGGCGATCGTCCTCCTCCTGCGGCACGGGCACTCGACGGCGAACGCCGACGGGGTGCTCGCCGGCTGGAGCGAGGGGGTCGGGCTCACCGACACCGGCCGCGGGCAGGCGGCCCGCGTCGCCGAGCGCCTCGCACCGCTCACCGTCGTCCGGGCGGTGAGCAGCCCGCTGCAGCGCTGCCTCGAGACCGCGGCGGTCGCGGTTCCCTCGTTGGAGGTCGCCACCGACGAGCGGCTCGGCGAGTGCCACTACGGGTCCTGGACCGGCCGCAGGCTCAGCGACGCCGCGAAGGACCCGCTGTGGCGGGTGATCCAGGACGACCCCGCGGCGGCGACCTTCCCGGCCTCCGACGTCGACCCGGGGGAGTCGCTCGGAGAGATGGCCGAGCGCGTCGTCGGGGCGGTCCGCGCGCTCGACGCCGAGGTCGAGTCGCAGCACGGGAAGGCCGCCGTCTGGCTCGCCGTGAGCCACGGCGACCCGATCAAGGCGGTCGTCGCCGAGGCCGTCGGTGCCGGCATCGGTGGCCTGCAACGGGTTCGGGTGGACCCCGGCTCGTTGACCGCCGTGCACGTCACCGCCGGCCGGATGGTGCTCCTCGCGAGCAACACGCACGCCGGGGACCTCGTCGGCCTCGTGCTGGGTCGGCAGGCCGACGAGGCCGGGGACTCGACGGTCGGTGGGGGAGCCGGCTGACCGGTCGGAGACATCCACCCCCGGTGTTGATCGGGCCGGGCTGTTGCGAATAGTGTGCGGAGTTGTTGCGAGGCCTTCGCAACAACGTGCCGCACCACCGGAGGCCACCATGCACGTCCCCGACGGGTTCCTCGACGCGCCGACCTCGGTCGCCACGGGCGTCGTGGCCGCGGGCGTCGTCGGCGCCTCCCTCGTGCGCGCCTCACGCCGCGAGCTCGACGAGCGCACGGCGCCGCTGGCCGGGCTCGTCGCGGTCTTCGTCTTCGCCGCGCAGATGGTGAACTTCCCGGTCGGCGCCGGGACCTCGGGCCACCTGCTCGGCGCCGCGCTGGCCGCGGTCCTCGTCGGACCCGCGACGGCCACCCTGTGCCTCACCGTCGTCCTCGCCGTCCAGGCCTTCCTCTTCGCCGACGGCGGCGTCACCGCGCTCGGGACCAACGTCCTCCTCATGGGCGTCGTCGCGGTGTGGGTGGGCTACGCCGTCGCGAAGGGCCTGCTGGCCGTGCTGCCGCGCCGGCTGCCGAGCATCCCGGTCGCGGCGGCCGGGGGTGCGCTCGTCAGCGTCCCCGTCGCCGCGCTCGGCTTCACCGGCCTGTACGCGGTCGGGGGCGTCGCCGCCATCCCGCTCGGGAAGCTCGCGACGGCGATGGTCGGCTGGCACCTGCTCATCGGCGTCGGCGAGGCGGTCATCACCTTCCTCGCCGTCTCGAGCATCGTCGCCGCCCGCCCCGACCTCGTGCACGTCGCGCGCGGCCGGCTGCCCGCCCTCGAGCTGCGCGCCCCGGAGGCCGTCGCGTGAGCCCCTCGACCGCCCCGCCCCGGGTCTCGACGCGACGCCTCGTCGTCGTCGGCCTCGCCGTCTGCCTCGTCATCGCCGGGGTGGTGTCGTTCTACGCCTCGAGCCACCCGGACGGCCTCGAGT
>JACXUW010000324.1 GCA_014763705.1 Micrococcales bacterium
CCGATGTCGACCTCGCGCGCCCGCGCGGCGTTCCTCGCCCTGCCCGTCACCCTCGTGCTCGCCGCCTGCGCCGGCGGGGGCGACGGCGCCGACAAGGGCTCCGGTGACGGTCCGATCACGGTGACCGCCACCGACACCGCGTGCGAGCTCTCCCGCACCGAGGCCCCGGCCGGCACCGTCGAGTTCGCGGTGACCAACAAGGGCAGCAAGATCAACGAGTTCTACGTCTACGCCGAGGGCGACCGGATCATGGGCGAGGTCGAGAACATCGGCCCCGGTCTCTCGCGCACCTTCCACGTCGAGCTGAGCGAGCCGGGCACCTACCAGACGGCCTGCAAACCGGGGATGGTCGGCGACGGCATCCGGGCCGACTTCACGGTCACCGGCTCCGCGGGCGCGGCGAAGAGCGACGACGAGAACCTCGCCGCCGCGACGGCGACCTACCAGCAGTACGTCGCCGAGGAGGCCGACGAGTTCCTCGCGCGGACGACCGAGTTCGTCGCCCTCGTCAAGGCCGGCAAGGTGGCGGAGGCCAAGGCCCTCTACCCGACGGCCCGCTCCTCCTGGGAGCGCATCGAGCCGGTCGCGGAGTCCTTCGGCGACCTCGACCCGCGGATCGACGGGCGCGAGGACGTCGTCGAGGAGGGGATGGAGTTCACCGGCTACCACCGCCTCGAGAAGGACCTGTGGCGGACCGGGCTGCAGAAGGACTCCGGCGAGATCGCCGACCGCCTGCTCGCCGACGTCACCGAGCTCGTGGCGAAGGCGAAGACGGTGCAGCTCAACCCGCTCCAGCTGGCCAACGGCTCGAAGGCGCTGCTGGACGAGATCGCCACCGGCAAGATCACCGGCGAGGAGGAGCGCTACAGCCACACCGACCTCTGGGACTTCGACGCGAACTTCGAGGGTTCGAAGGCGGCGCTGCAGGCGCTGCGCCCGTTCCTGCTGGCCAAGGACCCCGAGCTCGTCGAGACCATCGACGCGCGTGGCACGGCGCTCGAGCAGCTGCTCGACTCGCACCACTCCGGTGAGGGCTTCGTCCTCTACACCTCGCTCGGCGACGCCGACGTCAAGAAGCTGACCGAGGCCCTCGACGCGTTCGCCGAGCCGGTCGCGACCGTCGCGGGCGTCGTGGCGAAGGGATGACCCCTCCGGTGGACGGCTCGACGCGGCGCGCGGTCCTCGCCGCCGGTGCAGGCACCGCGGTGGCCGGTGCCGCCGCCGGGGTCGCGTGGGCCTCGCGCCCGGCGGCCGCTGCCCCGGGTGCGGCGAGCGGCGGCGCCCTGTCGGCGACCGACGGCGTGGTCCCGTTCCGGGGGCCGCACCAGGCCGGCATCACGACCCCGGCCCAGGACCGGCTGCACTTCGTCGCGCTCGACGTCGTCACCGACGACCCCGCCGCCCTGCGCGACCTGCTCACCGCCTGGACCCGGGCCGCGGAACGGATGACCCTCGGCGCCGAGGCGGCGCCGGGTGGCACCGTCGGCGGCGGCCCCTACGGCGTGCCCCAGGACACCGGCGAGGCCCTCGACCTCCCGGCCGCCAACCTCACCGTGACCATCGGCTACGGCCCCTCGCTCTTCGACGGGCGCTTCGGGCTCGCCGGCCGCCGCCCGGAGGCGCTGCGCGACCTGCCGGCCTTCGCGGGCGACGACCTCGACCCCGCGCGCTCCGGCGGCGACCTGTGCATCCAGGCCTGCGCCGACGACCCCCAGGTCGCGGTGCACGCGGTGCGCAACCTCGTCCGGATGGGCTTCGGGGTCGTCGCCGTGCGCTGGAGCCAGCTCGGCTTCGGGCGCACGTCCTCGACCTCCACCTCGCAGGCGACCCCGCGCAACCTCTTCGGGTTCAAGGACGGCACGGCGAACCTCAAGGCCGAGGAGGCCGCCGCCCTCGACGAGCACGTGTGGGTCGCGTCGGACGACGTGGCCGGTGGGGCCGGCGGGGCCGGGTGGCTGGCCGGTGGCTCCTACCTCGTCGCGCGGCGCATCCGGATGCACATCGAGGTCTGGGACCGCAGCACGCTGCAGGACCAGGAGGACACGATCGGGCGGGACAAGAAGGACGGTGCACCGCTCGGGCAGCACGGGGAGTTCACCGAGCCGGACTTCCACGCTCGGGCCGCCGGCGGCGACCCCCGGATCCCGGTCGACTCGCACGTCGCGCTGGCCCATCCCGACCACCTCGGCGGCATCCGCATCCTGCGTCGGGGCTACAACTTCACCGACGGCACGGACGGTCAGGGGCACCTCGACGCCGGGCTCTTCTTCGTCGCGTTCGTCCGGGACGCCCACCGCCAGTTCGTCCCGATGCAGCGGGCGCTGGCCCGCGCCGACCGGATGAACGAGTACGTCGAGCACACCGGCTCGGCGCTGTTCGCCTGCCCGCCGGGGTTGCCCGACGGTGGGGACTGGGGGACCCAGCTCTTCGGCTGAGGCGCCCGGCGCGGGGCCGCCGCGGGGGACCGCAGGGACGGGGCCACGCGAGCCCCTGCGCCGGCGCGGTCCCGTCCCCGGGTGGATGTTACCGGCTGGTAGAACCGGTTCCTCGGGGAAGAACTCCCCGTTCGACGAAATATATTCCCCCGACTGGTGAGTGCCGGGGTGGCGGTGTCCGAGGGTCGGACGGCGACCGGGGGTGGCGCCGGGCCCCGGTGCGCGACAGGGTGGACCCATGACCGCGCCCACCACCGTCGTCCTCTTCGGGGCCACCGGCGACCTCGCCCAGCGCAAGCTCATCCCGGGCCTGCTCCACCTGTTCCAGTCGCGCCTGCTCGACGACCTGCGCGTCGTCGGCACCTCGCTCGACGACAAGAGCGTCGAGGAGTTCCGGGACTTCGTGCACACCGCCGTGCGCGAGCACAGCACACGGGACATCGACGAGGCCGACTGGCGCGAGTTCGTCCAGCGCGTCGACTACGTGCCGCTGTCGTCCGGTCCGGAGGCGCTGGCCCGCGCGGTCGCGGCGGCCGAGGAGCAGCTGCCCGGGGACGTCGCGCTGCGGCTGCACTACCTGGCGGTGCCGCCGAAGGCTGCCCTCGCCGCGGTGCAGACGATCGCCGACGCGAAGCTCGTCGAACGCAGCCGGGTGGTCATGGAGAAGCCGTTCGGGCACGACCACGCCTCGGCCGTCGCGCTCAACGCCGAGCTGCACCAGGTCTTCGACGAGGAGCAGATCTTCCGCATCGACCACTTCCTCGGCAAGGAGCCGGCCCAGAACATCCTCGCGTTCCGGTTCGCCAACGGCCTCTTCGAGCCGATCTGGCACCGGAACAACATCTCGCACGTCCAGATCGACGTGCCGGAGACCCTCGGGCTCAGCCAGCGGGCCGACTTCTACGAGGCGACCGGCGCCTACCGCGACATGGTCGTCACGCACCTGTTCCAGATCCTCGCGTTCACCGCGATGGAGCCGCCGACCGCGCTCGAGCCGGCGGCCATCAGCCGGGAGAAGAACAAGGTCTTCCGCTCGATGCAGCCGATCATGCCCACCGACGTCGTGCGCGGGCAGTACACGGGCTACCACGACGAACCCGGGGTCGCGCCCGACTCCGACACCGAGACCTTCGTCGCGCTCAAGTGCTTCGTCGACAACTGGCGTTGGGCCGGGGTGCCGTTCTACCTGCGCACCGGCAAGCGGATGGCCGAGGGGGCGCGGATCATCTCGATCGCGTTCAAGGAGCCGCCGCAGTCGATGTTCCCCAAGGGGTCGGGGGTCGGCGACCAGGGGCCGGACCACCTGACCTTCGACCTCGCCGACAAGTCGCGGATGTCGCTGTCGTTCTACGGGAAGCGCCCGGGGCCGGGGTTCCGGCTCGACAAGCTGTCGATGCAGTTCGCGATGCAGGAGACCGACTGGGCGGGCGCGGTGCTCGAGGCGTACGAGCGGCTCATCTACGACGCCGCGCGCGGCGACCGGACCCTCTTCACGTCGGCGACCGGCATCGAGCGGCTGTGGGAGATCAGCCAGCCGATCCTCGACAACCCGCCGCCGGTGCACCCCTACGCACAGGGCACCTACGGCCCGAACCAGATCCACCAGCTCATCGCGCCGTTCACCTGGCGGCTGCCCTTCGAGCGGAAGTGGCG
>JACXUW010000325.1 GCA_014763705.1 Micrococcales bacterium
GGGGGGTGGGGGGCGGGCGCCTCGCGCGGTGGCCGGTCGGAGTTCGGGGTCGTCCGTTCGGCCAGTCCCTCGGGGACGGCTCAAGTCCCGACCCCTCCCCGCCGATGGGGCACTCGGCTATGGATGGCCGTCAGCCGCCAGGGACGCGCGGCGAACTCGTCGCACCCCCGGTGAACCGGTGGTGCGGGACGCCCATCAGGAGAGCCATGATCGACCCCGTCGGCGACAGCACCTTCCGTGCGCTGGGCCGGGCGCTCACCGGCCTGTCGACGCGCCAGCGCGCGATCGCGGACAACGTCGCGAACCTGCAGACCCCCGGATACACGGCCACCCGCGTCGACTTCGAGTCGAGCCTCGCCTCCGCGTGGGCCGACGGCGGCGACGTGTCGTCCTCGCCCATCCGCGCGCTCGCCTCGAGCGCCCCGGCCGGCCTCAACGGCAACAACGTCAACCTCGACGAGGAGACGCTCGCCGGCGTCGAGACCGGACTGTCCTACCAGCTCGGCGTGCAGGCGATGACCGACCGGTTCGCCCGCCTGCGCAGCGCGATCGGCGGTGTCTGATGAGCATCTTCGGCGCGATGAACACCGCCGGCAGCGGCCTCCTCCTGCACCGCACCTGGCTCGACGCGATCTCCGACAACATCGCCAACGTCAACACGGCGACGCCGACCAGCGGCTCGGCCTTCCAGGCCCGCTACGTCGTGGCGCAGGCCCGGGGCAACGGCACCGGCGTCGACGTGGCCGGCATCCAGCTCGGCTCCGCGCAGGGCCGGCTCGTGCAGGACCCGAGCAACCCGCTCGCCGACGCGCGCGGCTACGTCCGGATGCCCGACGTCGACCTCGGCGACCAGATGACCCAGCTGATCATGTCCCAGCGCGGCTACCAGGCGAACCTCGCCACCGTCGAGCGCGCGCAGTCCGCGTACCAGCAGGCGATCGGGCTGGGCCACTCGTGAGCATCAACCCCATCTCGTCGCTCGGTGCGCTGCCGCCCGTCGGTCAGACCACCCGCGCCCAGGGCACCCAGGGCACCGGCTTCGGCCAGGCCGTCGCCCAGGGCCTGGACCAGCTCGACCAGCTGCAGAAGGTCAGTGACACCAAGGCCGTCGAGGCCGTGACCGGCCAGCTGAGCGACGTCCACGACTACACGATCGCCGCCAACCAGGCCGCCGTCGCGACGCAGCTGACGGTCGCCGTTCGCAACAAGGCCGTCGAGGCCTTCACCGAGATCATGAGGATGCCCGTATGACCGGCCCGGACCCCAAGGCCCTGCTCGCCCGCGGCGGGCGGGTGGTCTCCGACCTCACCGGTGGCCAGAAGATGGTGGCGCTCGTCGCCGCGCTGGCCGTCGCCGTCGGCGGGTTCTTCTTCGTCCGCTGGGTCTCGACCCCGGCCTACGCGCCGCTCTTCACCGGCCTCAGCGCCGCGGATGCCGGTGCCGTCACCTCCGCGCTCAGCGACGCCGGTGAGCCGTACCAGCTCTCCGACGGCGGCCAGACCGTCCTCGTGCCGCAGGCCGACGTCTACCAGCAGCGGATCGCGCTCGCCGGCCAGGGCCTGCCGGCCGGCGGTGGGGACGGCGAGGCGAGCGGCTACTCGCTCCTGGACAACCAGAGCATGACGAGCAGCGACTTCCAGCAGAAGGTCACCTACCAGCGGGCCCTCGAGGGTGAGCTGGCCAAGACGGTCGGGGCCATCGACGGCGTGCAGTCGGCGGTGGTCCACCTCGCGGTGCCGCAGGAGGACGTCTTCACCTCGGACGCGGCCAAGCCGACGGCGTCCGTCCTCGTCAAGACCGCCCCGGGCAAGACCCTCTCGCAGCAGGCCGTCACCTCGGTGGTCAACCTCGTCTCCGGCTCGGTCCCGAAGCTCGCCGCCGAGGACGTCACCGTCTCCGACGCCAGCGGCCAGGTGCTGAGCGCGCCCGGCGGCACCGCCGGTGCGGCCGGCGCCGACGCCCGGCAGAGCCAGCAGCGCGCCGTCTCCGACGCCACCGCCGCGAAGCTCCAGGCGATGGTCGACAAGCTCGTCGGCCCCGGCAAGGCGGTCGTCACCGTCGACGCGACGCTCAACTTCGACGCGCAGACGACGGACAAGCAGACCTACATCCCGATGACGCCGGCGACGACGACGCAGTCGCAGACCTCGACCGAGACCTACACCGGCACCGGCGGTGGCGCGGGTGGCGTGCTCGGCACGACGACGACCACGACCCCGGGTGGCAACGGCTCCTACTCGAAGACCGAGACCAGCCAGACCAACGCGCTCGGCACCCTCAAGGAGACCGCGACGAGCACCCCCGGCAAGGTCGAGCGGCTGTCGGTCGCGGTCCTCCTCGACTCCGCCGCCGCGGCCTCGATCAACTCGGCCGACGTCTCCCGGCTCGTCACGGCCGCCGCCGGCCTGGACCCGAAGCGCGGCGACGTCGTCGAGGTCACGGCCCTCCCGTTCGACACCTCCGCCGCCACCTCGGCCAAGAAGGAGCTCGACGCGGCCGCGGCGGATGCCAAGCAGCAGAACATGATGGACCTCGCCAAGACCGGCGGCCTCGCCCTCCTCGTCCTCGTGGCCCTCGTGTTCGGGTTCCTCCGCAGCCGCCGCCGTGGTGGTGGCGCGGAGCCGGAGCCGGTCGACTACTACCGGGTGCCGGACGCCCCGGCACCGGCCGACGCCGTGCTCGAGATGTCCGAGGCGCGCGGTCTGCCGATGCGCGACCCGGCCGAGACCCAGCTCGTCGGCGCGGGCGTCGGCCCCGGCGCCGTCGAGACCCTGGCCCGGGAGAACCCCGACGACGTGGCCCGCCTGCTCCGCGGCTGGATCTCGGAGGGGGCGCAGTGACGACGACCGCCCACCCGGTGAGCGGGCTGCGCAAGGCCGCGCTGCTCCTCATCCAGCTCGGGCCGGACCAGTCCGCACCGATCCTCCGCTCCCTGCGCCCGGACGAGATCGAGGCGCTCATGGCCGAGGTCGCGGCGATGGACGTCGCCGACGAGGACCTGCGCGAGTCGGTCATCCACGAGTTCGAGGCCCTCGTGCGGTCCTCGCGCGACCGCACGCGCGGCGGCTTCGACATCGCCGAGGAGATGCTCGTCAAGGCCGAGCACGAGCAGTCCAAGGAGATCCTGGGGCGTCTCTCGACGGCCATCACGCACGCACCGTTCGCCTCCCTGCGCACGACCGACGGTGGGTTGCTGCGGCCCTTCCTCGAGGACGAGCACCCGCAGACCATCGCCCTCGTCCTCGCCCACCTCTCGAGCGAGCAGGCCGCCCTCGTGCTCTCGGGCCTCGGCGACGCCGTCCGCTCCGACGTGGCGCACCGGCTCGCCGTGATGGACCGGACGACCCCCGAGGTGGTCCGCGTCGTCGAGCAGGTGCTCCGCCGCGGCCTGGACAGCCTCGGCGACGCCCGCGACCACGTGAGCGTCGGCGGTCTCGACCCGCTCGTCGGCATCATGAACCGCTCGCAGCGCGAGACCGAGCGCTCGATCCTCCAGGGCATCGAGGAGCGCGACCCCTCGCTCGCCGAGAACCTGCGCTCGAAGATGTTCGCGTTCACCGACATCGTCGACCTCGACGACCGGACGGTCCAGCTCGTCCTGCGCCAGGTCGACGCCAAGGAGCTCGCCCTGGCCCTCAAGGGCGCCACGCCGGCGGTGCGGGACAAGGTGTTCCGCAACATGTCCGAGCGTTCGGCGGCCGCCCTCCAGGAGGAGGTGGAGGTCCTCGGCCCGGTGCGCACGGCGCAGGTCGAGGAGGCCCGCTCCGCCGTGGTCAAGGGCATCCGCGCCCTCGAGGACGCCGGCGAGATCGTCATCTCGCGGGCCGGGGGCGGCGATGACCTCATCCAGTGACCCCGGGCGCGTGACCGTGCTGCTGCGCGGCGCGGACGAGCTGCGCCCGGCCACCTTCGGGCGCCAGCTCGCGCCGGTCGGCGGTCCCGAAGGCGCCGGCATCCCCGCGGAGTGGCTCGAGGGCCGTGACGCCGGGTACGCCGCCGGCCCGCGAGATGACGATCTCGCCGGCGTCCTCGAGGGCGCGGATGCCCTTGACCACGGCGGAGCGGGCCTCCTCGACCTGCGCCGTGCG
>JACXUW010000326.1 GCA_014763705.1 Micrococcales bacterium
ACCGTGTCGGGGTCGCCGTGCTCGGTGGGGCGGGCGGCGGCTTCGAGGAGCGGCTCGCCGCCTTCCCCGCCCTCCGCGAACGGCTCGCCGGCGCCCCGGCGGCCTCCGAGGTGCTCGGTGCCGGCCGGCTGCGGCAGGTCGCGACGCGCCGCGTCGCCGGGCCGGTCCTCCTCGTCGGCGACGCCGGAGGCTACGTCGACGCCCTGACCGGCGAGGGCGTGAGCACCGGCCTGGCCACGGCCCGGGCCGCGGTCGCAGCCGTGGTCGCGGGTCGGCCCGAGCGCTACGAGCGCGACTGGCACCGGGTGACCCGCCGCTACCGGCTGCTCACCGCGGGCGTCCTCGCCGCCGCGAACCACGACCGCAGCCGGCGGCTCGTCGTACCGGCCGCGGAACGGTTCCCGGGCCTCTTCCGGACGGTTGTCGACGCGCTCGCCGACGGTCGTCGGTGGGACCCGGCAGGATGACCCGGGTGAACGAGACGATCGGCACTCCCGGCGGCACGCGCGAGAAGCCCGCGCTGTTCTTCGCGGACGCCGACGAGTTCGGCCGCTGGCTCGCCGCGCACCACGACACCGCACCCGAGCTGTGGATGGGGTTCTGGAAGAAGGCGTCCGGGAAGGGCGGCCTGCAGTGGGCCGAGGCCGTGCGCGAGGCACTGTGCTGGGGCTGGATCGACAGCCGGTCCGAGCGCATCGACGACGACGCGCGCCGTCAGCGATGGACCCCTCGACGCAGGGGGAGCACGTGGAGCGCGGTGAACGTCCGCGCCGTCGAGGAGCTGACGGCGGCGGGCCGGATGCAGCCGAGCGGGCTCGCCGCCTTCGCCGAGCGGCGCGAGGACCGCACCGGGACCTACTCCTTCGAACGCGACGCCGTCGGGCTCACCGCCGAGCACGAGGCGCTGCTGCGGGCCGACCCAGCAGCGGCGGCGTTCTGGGACGCCGCGACGCCGGGCTACCGGAAGATCGTGTGCCACTGGGTCGCCGGCGCCAAGCAGCAGGCGACCCGTGACTCCCGGCTCGCCCAGCTCGTCGAGGACTCCGCCGCCGGACGGATGGTCAAGTTCCAGCGCTACGGCACGCAGCCGTCGTGGGTGGCCCGGGCCGCCGCCGCGGCCGAGGCGGCGCGCGGGTCGTAGGCTCCACCGCGTGACGTACACCGCGCGGGACCGCGAGCGCTGGGTCGCGGAGGACCCCGCCCAGAAGCGTTCCGACCGTGACGACTTCGCGCGAGACCGGGCCCGCGTGCTGCACTCGTCGGCGCTGCGCCGGTTGTCGGCCAAGACCCAGGTCGTCGCACCTTCGTCCGACGACTTCGTCCGCAACCGGCTGACCCACTCCCTCGAGGTCGCGCAGATCGGTCGCGAGCTCGGAGCCGCACTGGGGTGCAGCGCCGACGTCGTCGACACCGCGTGCCTGGCGCACGACCTCGGCCACCCGCCCTTCGGCCACAACGGCGAGTCGGCCCTCGACGCCGTCGCGTCCGGCATCGGTGGCTTCGAGGGCAACGCCCAGACCCTCCGGCTGCTCACCCGGCTCGAGGCCAAGCGCACGCACGCCGACGGCCGCCCGGCCGGCCTCAACCTCACCCGGGCCAGCCTCGACGCCGCGACGAAGTACCCGTGGCGCCGGGGCGCGGCGCCACACCCGACGACGAAGTTCGGGGTCTACGAGGACGACCTGCCGGTCTTCGACTGGCTCCGCGAGGGCGCCCCCGAGGGCCACCGCGCCTTCGAGGCCGAGGTGATGGACTGGGCCGACGACGTCGCCTACTCCGTGCACGACGTCGAGGACGCCATCGCCTCCGGCTGGCTCGACCCTCGTCGGCTGCGCGACGCCGGCGACATCGAGGCGGTGCTCGCCGTCGCCGCCCGCGTCTACGAGCCGGGCCTCGGGGCCGACGAGCTGGGAACCGCGCTCGAGCGGGTGCTCGCCTCGGGGGCCGTCCCCCGGGTGCACGACGGGTCCCGGCGCGCGCTCGCCGCCCTCAAGGACATGACCTCGCGCCTCATCGGACGCTTCGCCGTCGCCGTCGAGACCGCCACCCGGTCCGCGTACGGCGACGGGCCCCTCGCGCGGCACGAGGCGTCCCTCGTCGTCCCCGCCGAGGCCCGCGCGGAGTGCACCGTCCTCAAGGCGGTGGCCGCGCACTACGTGATGCTCGCCGCCGAGCGGGTCGCCCTCTACGAGGAGCAGCGCGAGGTCGTGGCCGAGCTCGTCGCGGCGTACCAGGCCGACCCGGGGCGCCTCGACCCCGACCTGCGGACGGACCACGCGGCGGCTGCCGACGACGCCGCGGCGCTGCGGGTCGTCGTCGACCAGGTGGCCTCGCTGACCGACGTCCGCGCCCTCGCCCTGCACCGGGCCTGGTGCCGCCGCCCGACGGGCTGACGGCCGCACGACCTAGACTCACGGGCGAGTCGAGAAGGGTTGGGACGCGTGCCGGGTCGGATCAGGGCCGAGGACATCACCTCGGTCAAGGAGCGGTCGTCCATCGAGGACGTCGTGCGTGACCACGTCACCCTGCGCTCGGCCGGGGTGGGCAGCCTCAAGGGCCTGTGCCCCTTCCACGACGAGAAGACCCCGAGCTTCACCGTCCGGCCCGCCGTCGGCAGCTACCACTGCTTCGGCTGCGGCGAGGGCGGGGACGTCATCAGCTTCGTCCAGAAGGTCGAGCACCTCACCTTCACCGAGGCCGTCGAGCGGCTCGCGGCCAAGGTCGGCATGGAGCTGCGCTACGAGGAGGGCGGCGGCCCGCGCGAGGGCGGGGTGTCCCTCGGCAAGCGGTCGCGGCTCGTCGAGGCGCACCGGGTGGCCGAGGAGTACTACACCGGCATGCTCCTCGACCGCACCCGCGGCGACGCCCGCACCGGCCGCGACTTCCTCCGTGAGCGCGGCTTCGACTCGGCCGCGGTCGAGCGGTTCGGCGTCGGGTTCGCCCCGATGGACGGCGACGCCCTGACCCGCCACCTGTTGCAGAAGGGGTTCACCGACGACGAGGTCGCGACGGCCGGGCTCTCCGGTCGTGGCAGCCGCGGTCTCTACGACCGCTTCCGGGGCCGGCTCGTCTGGCCCATCCGGGACACGACCGGCGACACGGTCGGCTTCGGCGCCCGTCGCCTCTTCGACGACGACCGCATCGCGGCCAAGTACCTCAACACCTCGGAGACGCCGATCTACAAGAAGGCCCAGGTCCTCTACGGGCTCGACCTCGCGAAGAAGGCGATCGCCACCGACCGCCGCGCGGTCGTCGTCGAGGGCTACACCGACGTCATGGCCGCCCACCTGGCGGGCATCGAGGGCGCCGTGGCCACCTGTGGCACCTCCTTCGGCGTCGACCACATCAAGATCCTGCGGCGGATCATGCGCGACGAGGCCGACCAGGCACCGGCCCGGGTCGTCTTCACCTTCGACGGTGACGCCGCCGGTCAGAAGGCCGCGATGCGGGCCTTCGGCGAGGACCAGCGTTGGGCGTCGCAGTCGTTCGTCGCCGTCGCCCCCGAGGGGATGGACCCCTGCGAGCTGCGGCTGGCCCGGGGCGACGCCGCCGTGCGGGCGCTCGTCGACGACGCCGCGCCGATGTTCGAGTTCGCGGTGCGCACGACGATCGCCCGCTTCGACCTCGAGACGGCCGAGGGCCGGGTCCAGGCGATGAAGGCCGTCGCCCCGATCATCGCCTCCATCCGCGACACGAGCCTGCGCCCCGAGTACACCCGCACCGTGTCGGGCTGGCTGGGCGTCGAGGTCGAGCAGGTCGCCGACGCCGTGCGCCGGGCCCCGAAGCTCGCCGCCCCCGAGGAGCGCGACCACCGCCCGGCCGGTTCCGACGACGTGCCCGAGCCCGCCCCGGGGGAGGGGCCCGCGCTGCCTGCGCCCGACCTGCGCGACCCCGTCGTGGCCGTCGAGCGCCAGCTGCTCCAGGCGGTCATCCAGTACCCGGCGCAGTTCCCGGACGCCGTCCTCGAGACGGTGCCCCAGGACGCCCTGACGGCGCCGGCGCACCGGGCGGTCTACGACGGCGTCCGCATCGCGGCGGCGGGCGGGCACCGGGCCGGCTCCACCG
>JACXUW010000327.1 GCA_014763705.1 Micrococcales bacterium
TCGAAGGGCAGGGCGTTGAGCCGCGCGCAGAGCGTCATGACGACCGTGACGCGGCGGGCGAAGGCCCGGGACTCGGGGGACCGGGTGGGCATCCGCTGTTCGTCACGCACCCCGACGATGCTGCCACGGCACACCGACCGGCCGGGGGGACCTTCCCGCAGCCGTCCGACTGCGCCACGATGGTGACCGAGCCGCACCGACGCGGCCCCGCGAGGAGGAGCCATGGCCACCGGACAGGGGACCGCCGAGGACCCGTGGGTGCTGCGCACACCCCCCGGGTCGTCGGAGTACACGATGTACCGCGACGACACGGTCGACCCGCCGCTGCTCGTCTGCCAGGTCGGGTCGACCCGGCTCACCTACCTCGCCCGGGCCGTCGACGACCTCCACGCGATGCTGCGCGAGGCCGGTGACTGGGTGCCGCTCGGCGCGGCCGACGAGCAGAAGACCGCCGCGGAGGGCACGGTCGAGGCGTGGGGCCGCTCGGACGCGAACCCGGTCGGCGGCTGGTACGGCCAGCGCAAGGGATACCGCGGGCGCTTCGGGATGTACCTGCCGCCGCTGCTCGAGGCGCTCGGGCTCGTCGAGCTCGAGCACAACGCGCGCAACAACCGCGTCCGCGCCCGCTGACCACCCCCCGACGAACCCGACTTATTGCGGATAACCCACCCCGACAGGGCCTTTTCGGGCCGGTCGAGGTGGGTTATCCGCAAGAAGTGGGATGAGACCCGGGGGTCAGCCGAAGCGGCGGTGGCTGGCCAGCGCCTCGCGCAGGACGTGGTCCTCGTCGAGCAGCGCACGGTGCACCCCGGGTGAGAGGTCGCGCCGCTGGAGCAGCACCGTCGACGCCTCGAGCGTCTCCGGCTCGACGACCCACTTCGGGTGCAGCGCCGTGGCGACCCGGGAGAGCGCGTCCTCGCCCATCCGCTCGCCCATGTGGGCGAGGAGGTCGCCGACCCGCGTGACCCACGGCCGCACGAGGTCGGGCGCGGCGCCGACCCAGAACCCGCGGGCGAGCTCGAGCGCTGCGTAGTTCGAGAGGTCGGGGTCGTCCGCGAGCCGGCCCCAGGCCCACTCCTTGGCCTCGGCGGTGGGACGCGAGGCCCGCACGCCGAGGGACGCGAGCCGTCCCGCGAGCGAGCGGTCGGCGTCCTCGGCGGCCGCGAGCTCGGCGTCCTCGAGGGCGTCGAGCGTGGCGAGCCGGCGCAGGACCAGCCAGCGGAAGTCGTCGTCGCCGGCCAGGGCGGCGGGGAGCCCGTCGCCAGCGGCCCACCGGTGGAGACGGGCGGTGTCGCTGCCGCTGCGGGCCCACACCCGTGCGGCGACGAGGGCGAGCGCGTCGCCCGCGGCGTCCCCGGCCTCCTCGGCCCGCTCGGCGAGGGAGTCCGCCGCGGCGGCGAGGCGCTCGAGGGCCTCCTCACGTTCCTCGGGCAGGACGAAGAGGGGGATGACGGTGCTCGTCGTGACGAGGGAGACCCGCGACAGCGCCGACGCGTCGTCCTCGCGCGGCCACGCCGCCTCGACGACGTCGACGACGAGGGCGGGGTCGACCGTGGCGCGGTGCATCCCGCCGAGCAGCGAGGTCCAGGCCACCGCGCGGGCGAGCGGGTCGGGGACGTCGGCGAGGCCGGGGACGAGCTCGGCGAGGGTCCGGTCGTCGAGGGTCACCTCGGCCCACGTGAGGTCGCGGGCGTTGGGGACGACGAGGGCGTCGCCGGGCAGGTCGGCGACGCCGGGCACCGCGGCCCGGTCGCCGGCCAGGACCACGGTCTCGCGGAGCACCTCGCGGTCGCCGTCGAACGCGGCGACGTCGAGCGTGTGCGGCCGGTCGGCGGGGTGCGCCCGCGGGGTGGTGCGGGTGAGCCACCCGTCGCGGTCGACGGCGAGCCGGTCCGCGCCCGCGGTCCGGAGCCAGGCCTGCGCCCAGCCGTCGAGGTCGCGGCCGGCCGCCTCGGCCATCGCGGCGAGGAACTCGGCGAGCTCGCCGTTGCCGAAGGCGTGCTCGCGCAGGTACGCCCCGACACCGGCGACGAAGGCGTCGTCGCCGATGTGCGCGATGAGCTGGCGCAGGACCGAGGCCCCCTTCGCGTACGAGATGCCGTCGAAGTTCTGCAGGGCCGAGAGCGCGTCCGGGGCCGGGGACCCCGCGACGGGGTGCGTGCTCGGCGAGCGCTCGGCGGCGTACCCCCACAGCTTGCGGACGATGCCGAACTCGACCCACGCCTCCTCGGCGCCGAGCGCCTCGGTGGAGGCCCGGTAGGCCATGTACTCCGCGAAGGACTCGTTGAGCCACAGGTCGTCCCACCAGCGCATGGTCACGAGGTCGCCGAACCACATGTGGGCCATCTCGTGGGCGATCGTGTTGTCGCGCTCGAGGACCTGGTCGGGGGTGGCGGCCCCGCGGAAGACGTAGGTGTCGCGGAAGGTGACGCAGCCGGGGTTCTCCATCGCGCCGGCGTTGAACTCCGGGACGAACACCTGGTGGTACTCGCCGAACGGGTACCGGATGCCGAAGAGCCGGTGGTAGTGGTCGAGGCAGGCGCGGGTCGTCGCGAGCATCTGCCCGGCCTGCTCGCGCAGCGGCTCGGCGAGCGAGCGCCGGGCGTGGACCCCGAGCGGGACGCCGTCGTGCTCGTCGGTGACCGAGACCCATGGTCCGGCGCAGACGGTGACGAAGTACGTGGCGAGGGGCTGCGTGGTCGCCAGCTCCCACTCTCCCGGCGAGAGCTGCTGTGCCGCACCGTTGCCCACGACGCTCCAGTGCTGCGGGGTACGTGCCCGGATGGTGTACGGCGCCTTGAGGTCGGGCTGGTCGACGCAGGCGAAGACGCGTGGCGCGGCGTCGAGGAAGAGGTGCCCGTAGACGTAGTCCTCGTCGTCGGCGGGGTCGGTGGACCGGTGCAGTCCCTGGCCGTCGTGCCCGTAGGCCATCGTCGCCTCGACCTCGAGGACGTTCTCGGCGGCGAGGTCGGCGAGCGGCAGGCGGCCGTCGACGAGGGACCCCGGGTCGAGCGGCGTGCCGTTGAGCGTCGCCGAGTGCAGCTCGACCGGGCGGACGTCGACGAAGGTCGAGGCGCCGGGCTCGACGCAGCGCAGCCGCAGGACGGTCCGCGAGCCGAAGGTCTCGGCCCCCCGGTCGAGGTCGAGGTCGACCTCCACGGCGTCGACGGTGAGCAGGGCGGCGCGGGCGACGGCCTCGTCGCGGGTCAGGGACGGCATGGGCCCACCCAACCAGAGTCGGCGGCCCGGCGCGGACCCCACCTCCGCGCCGCCCGAAAGGTCACGATCCGGTCACGGCTCTTGCCGCTGGTTAGTTAGTACACTTTACTAACCGCTGTGAGTCCCCGACCCCGCCGCACCGGTACGAGCGTGGCCGTCCTCCCCGCGGACGGCCGCCGGCAGAACCTGTCGCTCGTGCTGCAGACGTTGCGCCGGCTCGGGCCGACCTCCCGGGCCCAGCTGGCGCGCGAGGTCGGCGTGACCAAGGTGACGATGTCCGACCTCGTCGCCGAGCTCATTGCCGAGGGCCGGGTCCGGGACGCCGGCACCGCCGAGCAGGCCGGGCCGGGCAAGCCCGCGACCCTCGTCGACCTCGACCGCGCGGGCCTGCTCACCGTCGCCGTCGACCTCTCCGTCCCGGCTCGGCTGCAGGCGGCCGTCGTCGACGTCACCGGCGAGGTGCTGCACCGGGTCGAGCGAGCCGGCGCGGCCGACGTCGGGTCCGGACGCGGCCTCGACCCCGCCGTCGTCCTCGACCTGGTCCGCGAGGTCCTCGCCGCCGCTCCCCATCCCGTCCTCGGGATCGGCATCGGCACACCGGGACTCGTCGACCCCGAGGGCACCGTGCGCACCGCCCCCAACCTCGGCTGGACCGACGTCGCGCTGCGCGACCTCGTCGCCCGGGCCACGGGCACGCCGGTCGTCGTCCTCAACGACTCCGACGCCGCCACCCAGGCCGAGCTGAGCGCCTCCCCCGACAGCCACGACCTCGTCCTCGTCCAGGTCGGGCGGGGCGTCGGCTGCGGCGTGGTCAGCGAC
>JACXUW010000328.1 GCA_014763705.1 Micrococcales bacterium
TCGACCCGGCCACCGACGCCGCGGAGGCCGAGGGCCGGGTCAGCCGCTTCCGGGCGGAGACCCGCGAGCAGCGGATGGCCGTCGCCGACGAGGCCCAGGCCCGCTACGGCCGCACCGTGTCGTGGGGCGCCCGGGTCGGCGACACCACGACGCTCTTCACCCACCTCGCCGTCCCGGTCATGACCCGGCTGCGCCAGCCCGAGCGCTCGGTGCTCGACACCCTCGTCGACGCCGGCGTCGCCCGCTCCCGCAGCGACGCGCTGGCCTGGTGTGTCCGGCTCGTCGGCGACCGCGCCGAGACCTGGCTCGGCGAGCTCCGCGAGGCGATGACCGAGGTCGACAAGCTGCGCGCCAAGGGCCCGGAGCTCTGAGCCCCCGCCGGTCCGGCCGGGCATCCCCTCCCGGCCGGGCCGGGACGCCGAGCGGCGGCGCTCAGCCGAGCGTCCGTCGCATGACGAGCCGCGGCATCCTGCTCGCCACGGCGTCGGTCTCGCCGACCACCTCGAACCCGACCTTCTCGAACATCGACCGCGTCCCGACGAAGGCCATCGTCAGGTCCATCCGCCGGCCCCGCGGGTCGACCGGGTAGGCCTCGACCGCCGGCGCGCCTCGCGAGGCCGCCCACTGCACGGCCCCCTCGAGCAGCGGGGTCGTGACGCCCTGCCTACGGTGGCCGCTGCGGACGACGACGCAGATGATGCTCCACACCGGCAGGTCGTCGAGCGGACGGATCTTTGTGCTGTGCACCAGGCGCGGGATGTCGTCGCGCGCACCGATGTTGCACCAGCCGACCGGCTCGCCGTCGCGGTAGGCGACGACGCCGGGTGGGGCGTCGCGCTCACAGAGCCGCCGGGCCGCCTGCTCGCGGCTGCCCTCGCCGAGCTCCTCGATCTCCTGCTGGCGCAGCCGGTGCGACAGGCACCAGCAGTGCGTCGCCCGCCGGGTCGGGTTGACGACGTCGGCGAAGTCGTCGAACCGGTCGGGGGTGACGGGATGGGTCTCCCACTGTGCGTCGGCCATGCCCCAGCCAAGCACGGCACGGCGACACCCGTAGCCCGGTCGTGGCCGGCGTCCGCTCGTCGGCGACGGCCCTGGTGCGGCCCGCTGGACATAGACTGAACAAGCGTTTAGCATGCTGAACATGCGTTCAGTCGATCCCGCCGACCCGGACCGCACGGCGCGGGCGACCATCCGGGACGCCGCCCTCGCCCTCTTCGCCGAGCGCGGCCCCGACGCCGCGACCGTCCGTGACATCGCCGCCGCGGCCGAGGTGTCGCCCGCCCTCGTCCTGCACCACTACGGCAGCAAGGACGGTCTGCGCGCGGCCGTCGACGAGTACGCGGCCGGCGCCTTCGACGCGATGCTCGCCCAGCTGGAGGGCGGTGACCTGGCCGACGTCCTCTCCGGCGGCGAGCCGGCGTCCCTCGCCGAGGCGTTCGCGACCGAGTTCCGCGCCGGCTCCCCGCTCGTCCTCTACCTCCGGCGCCTCCTGCTCTCCGGCGACCCGGCGGGCACGGTCCTCGTCCGGCGCTGGCACGCCCTGACCCTGGGCGTGGTCGAGCGGCTCGAGGAGGCCGGCGTCGCCCGCCCCAGCCGCGACCGCGAGGCTCGCGCGGCGCTGCTTCTCGCCGGCGACCTCGCGGTCGTCCTCCTCGCTCCGCACCTCGGGGCCGTCCTCGGCGAGAACCCGCTGACTCCCGGCGGGATGGCGCGCTGGACCGCCGAGGCCACCGACGTCTACCTCCACGGCGCGTTCGTCGCCCCGCCGGAGGGCGCCGACCCGACCACCGACCCGACCACCGACCCCAGCACCGACCGCACGGGAGGAGACCCGACGTGAGCACCGACGACGTCATCCGGATCGAGGGACTGGTCAAGGAGTTCGGGGGCTTCCGGGCCCTCGACGGCCTCGACCTCGCCGTCCGGCCGGGGGAGGTGCACGGCTTCCTCGGGCCCAACGGCGCGGGCAAGTCGACGACCATCCGCGTGCTGCTCGGTCTGGTCCGCGCGGACGCCGGCCGCGTCCGGCTGCTCGACGGCGACCCGTGGCGCGATGCCCCTCGTCTGCACGCCCGCGTCGCCTACCTCCCCGGGGACGTCTCGCTGTGGCCGGGCCTCACCGGCGGCCAGTGCCTCGACGTCCTCGGCGCCGTCCGCGGCGGCCTGGACGACCGGCGCCGCGACGCGCTCGTCGAGCGGTTCGACCTGGACCCGACGAAGCGGGCGCGCGACTACTTCAAGGGCAACCGGCAGAAGGTCGCGCTCGTCGCCGCCCTCGCCGCCGACGCCGAGCTGCTCGTCCTCGACGAGCCGACCTCGGGCCTCGACCCGCTGATGGAGCAGACCTTCCAGGACGTGGTGCGAGAGCGGCGGGCCGAGGGCGCGACGGTGCTGCTCTCGAGCCACGTGCTCGGCGAGGTCGAGGCGCTCGCCGACCGGGTGAGCATCGTGCGCCGCGGCCGCACCGTGACGACGGGAACGCTCGCCGACCTGCGCCGGCACACCCGTACCGTCGTCCACGCCGTCGTGGAGGGGACCGCCGACGACCTGCGCGCGGCCCCCGGCGTCGAGGGCGTCGAGACCGAGCCGGCGGGGGAGGGGCGCACCGACGTGCGGCTCACCGTCGACGCCGCGCACCTCGACGGGGTGGTCGGCCGGCTGCACGCGGCGGGCATCCACACGCTGACCGTCCATCCGCCGAGCCTCGACACCCTCTTCCTGCGCACCTACGAGGACGACCCGGCCGATGTGCCTGCCGAAGCCCCTGCCGCCGCGACCGGGGCCCGCCGATGACCGGTCTCGGCGTGCTCGTCCGGTTCCGGCTGCGCACCCGCTGGAAGGCCGCGCTGGTCTGGGTGGTGGCGGTCGTCGGGTCCCTCGTCGGCACCGCCGTCTCCGTCGCCGGCCTCTACGACACCCCGGAGAAGCTCCGCTCGTACGCGGACGCCGTGGTCGGCGACGCCCTCGTGGCCATCAACGGCCGGGTCGAGGGCATCGGCACCCTCGGTGGGGTCGTGCAGGACGAGTTCTCCTTCGTCGCCGCGCTCGCCCTGCCGCTGCTCGGCGTCTCCCTCGTCGCCGCGGCGACCCGCCGCGAGGAGGAGAGTGGCCGCCTCGAGCTGCTGCTCGCCGGTCGCCTCGACCGTCGCGCACCGGTCGCGGCAGCGCTCGTGGTGGCCGTCGGCGCCGTGGTCCTCGTCGTCGTCGGGTCGGCGGCCGGGATGGCACTGGCCGGCATCCCGGCGGGCCGGGCGAGCCTCTACGCGGCGTCCCTCGGAGCGCTGGCGCTCGTGTTCGCCTGCCTCGCAGGGCTGCTCGCCCAGCTGGTCCTCCACGCGCGCACGGTGTGGGCGGTGTCCCTCGGGGTGCTGGCGGTGGCGTACGTCCTGCGGGGCGTCGGCGACGTGCGCGGATGGTGGCTCGCGTGGCTCTCGCCGCTCACCTGGGTCGAGCGGTCGGCCCCGTTCGGCGAGCCCCGGTGGTGGGTCCTCGCCGTGCCGCTCGGTGTCTCGGCCGCGCTCGCCGGCGCGGCGGTCCTCGTCGCCGGCCGGCGCGACCTCGGTGCGGCCCTGCTGCGCGGCGGGCCCGGTCCGGCGCGGGCCTCGGCCCGGCTGCGCCACCCGGTCGGGCTGGCCCTCTCGCTGCACCGCTCGGCGCTCCTCGGCTGGCTGGCCGGCGCGGTGGCGCTCGCCGGCGTCATGGGCGCGCTGGCCAACGACGTCGTCGCCGCCATCCGCGGCAACCCCGACATCGCGCGGCTCCTCGCGCCCGGTGACCGCCCGGCCGACGGGTTCCTCTCGGTCGTCCTGCTCTACCTCGCCGTCCTCGCCACCGGGTACGTCGTCCAGTCGCTCGGCACGCTGCGCCGCGAGGAGACCGACGGCCGCCTCGAGCCGCAGCTCGCCGGCACGGTCGGCCGGGTGCGCTGGCTCGGGGCGCACCTCGGCGTCGTCGCGGTGGGGCTGGTCGTGCTGCTCGGCGGGTCCTCGCTCGTCCTCGCGCTGGCGACGGCGTGGTCGACCGGCGACGCCGGCGC
>JACXUW010000329.1 GCA_014763705.1 Micrococcales bacterium
GTCGTTGATGACCCGCGACACCGTCTGGGTCGAGACCCCCGCCAGGCGGGCGACCTCGCGCACCCCGGCAGGACGCGCCGGACGGGTGACATCGCTCATGGGCCCTCAGCGTACTGCTGCGCTGCGCCCAGCGACGACGAGCGTCAGGGCGGTCAGAGTGCGCTGATCCGCGCTTTCAGTTGCGCCACGATCTCGGGGTCGACCTGGCCGCCCGCGAAGGTCAGCACGGTGTTCACAGGCATACCCTTCGCCATTCCGACCATGGGATGGGTCGGCAGCTCGGGAACCAACTCGTCGATGATCGCCCGCGCCTCCGGGTCGTCGAGCAGCTGAGCGGCGCGGTGCTCCCGGCCAGCTCGATCGAGTCCCTCGTCCTGCCGGCCCGGGTGGCCGACTACTCCCCCGCCCTCCTCGACGAGCTGATGGCCAGCGGCGAGGTCCTGTGGTGCGGGCACGGGTCGCTCCCGGGCGACGACGGCTGGGTCTCGCTCCACCTCGCCGACTCGGCGCACCTCACGCTGCCCGGCCCGGACCCCGAGCGGGTACCGGACGAGCGCGGTATCGCCCTCCTCGACGTCCTCGCCGGTGGTGGCGCGCACTTCTTCCGCTCGCTCTCCGACCAGGTCGGCAGCACCGACGACGAGGAGCTGGCCACGACCCTTTGGGACCTCGTGTGGGCGGGCCGGGTCACCGGCGACACCTTCGCGCCGGTCCGCGCCCTGCTGGCCGGCGGCCGCACGGCCCACAAGCGGTCGGCGCCCGGGCCACGGCGGACCCGCTACGGCGGTCGGCGCGGGCCGCTCGGCGCGCTGGGGTCCGCACCCTCACGGCCAGCCCTCCCCGCGCGCACCGGGCCGGCCCGGGTCACCGGGCGCTGGTCGCTCCTGCCGCCGGCCGAGGACGACCCCACCCTGCGGGCGCTGGCCACCGCCGAGCTGCTCCTCGACCGGTACGGCGTCGTCACCCGCGGCGCCGTCGCCGCCGAGGAGGTCCCCGGCGGGTTCGCCGGCGTCTACCGGGTCCTCGGCAAGGCCGAGGAGAGCGGCCGGGTGCGGCGCGGCTACTTCGTCGAGGGCCTCGGCGCCTCGCAGTTCGGCACCTCCGGGGCCGTCGACCGGCTGCGGGCCGGCACCGGACCGGCCGGGGACCAGCGCCGGAGCGAGCCGACCACCGTCGTCCTCGCGGCCGCCGACCCGGCCAACCCCTACGGCGCGGCGCTGCCGTGGCCCGACCGCGCCGCCGACCCCACCGACGACGCCCCCGACGACCGGCGCCGCCGGCACCAGCCGGGACGCAAGGCCGGCGCCGTCGTCGTCCTCGTCGACGGCGTGCTCGTGCTCTACGTCGAGCGTGGTGGCAAGACCCTGCTGACCTTCGCCGACGACGCCGAGGTCCTGGCGCGGGCGGCGACCGCCCTCGCCGACGCCGTCCGCCGCGGCCACCTCGGCCGGATCACCGTCGAGAAGGCCGACGGCGGTCAGCTCCTCGGCTCGGACCACCCGGTCGTCGCCGCGCTCGAGGCGGCCGGCTTCCACCTCACTCCCCGCGGGCTGCGGATGCGGCGGTGAGGCCACGTGCCCGAGGGTGACACCGTCCACCGGACCGCCGACCGGCTGCACCGCGCCCTCGCCGGGCGGGTGGTGACCCACGCCGAGCTGCGCTGGCCGTCGGTCCCCGACGTCGACCTGCGCGGCGCCACGACCCTCGAGGTCGTGGCCCGCGGCAAGCACGTCCTGCACCGCTTCGACACCGGCTCGACGCTCCACACCCACCTGCGGATGGAGGGCCAGTGGCGGGTCGAGCACCCCGGCCCGCGCACCGAGCGGCGGCTGCGCAGCCCCGACCTGCGCGCCGCCGTCCTCACCGAGGAGTGGTCCGGCCTCGGGCTCCGGCTGGGCATGCTCGACCTCGTCCCCACCGCCCGCGAGGCCGACCTCGTCGGGCACCTCGGCCCGGACGTCCTCGGCCCGGACTGGGACCCCGAGCGCGCCCGCGACCGCCTGCTCGCCCACCCGGGCACCCTCGTCGAGGCGCTCCTCGACCAGCGCTCCCTCGCCGGCGTCGGCACGTTCTGGGCCAGCGAGCTGCTCTTCCTCGAGCGGATGCACCCGTGGGCGCCGGCGGCCTCGACCGACCCCGAGCGGCTCGACCGGCTCCTCGACCGGCTGCACCGGCTGATGGCGGCGGCGGAGCGCACCGGGTGGCAGGGCAGCACGGGCATCCAGCGGGCCGGTGAGGAGGCGTACGTCCACGCCCGCTCCGGTCGGCCGTGCCGCCGGTGCGGCGACACCGTCCGGGTCGCCATGGCGGGACCCCCGCCACGCGAGCGCACCGTCTTCTCGTGCCCGAGCTGCCAGGGCGGCCTCGCGCCGACCGACGACGGACGGCCGCAGCGTCCGCTCGGCAGCACCCCGGGGCCACGCGGCGCCTACCGCCGCCGCACCCCCTGATCCAGACGGGGTGTCAGGCCGCGGAGGCGGAGACCTCGCCGGCGCCCAGCGCGGGACCGACGGGGAGGGTGACCGGAGCGGTCATCGTCTCGACGTGCTCGACCCGCTCGTGGACGAGGCCGAGGAGCTCGGAGAGCGACATCCCGAGACCGTCGCAGACCGACGCGAGCAGCTCGGAGGACGCCTCCTTGGTGCCGCGCTCGAGCTCGCTGAGGTAGCCGAGGGAGACGGCGGAGGACGACGCGACGTCACGCAGCGTGCGGCCCTGGGCGGTGCGCACCTCGCGGAGCACCTCGCCCAGCTCGTGGCGGAGCAGGATCACGGCGCCTCCTCTCGAGATCTCGGCCCGTCGGTCCTGGGACCACCGTACCGCGCCGGCCCGGGGTCGGCGCGGAGGTTTCGGGTGGTCCGGGCCACGAGGTCGAGGGCGGCGTCGACGGCCGAACGCCGCACCGTGGCCCGGTCTCCGGAGAACGCGTGCTCCTCGACCGCTGTTCCCGCGGGGCCGCTCACGCCGACGAAGACGGTGCCGACCGCCCGGCCGTCGGCGGGGTCGGGCCCGGCGACGCCGGTGGTCGAGACGCCGAGGTCGGCGCCGAGGACCCGGCGAGCGCCCTCGGCCAGCTGGGCGGCGACGTCGGGATCGACCGCCCCCACCCGGGCCAACAGCTCGGCGTCGACCCCGAGCACCGAGCCCTTGACGTCGGTGGCGTACGCGACGACCCCGCCGCGCACGACGGCCGACGCACCGGGCACGTCGACGAGGGTCGCGCAGACCAGCCCGCCGGTCAGCGACTCGGCGGTGGCGACGCTCAGGCCCGCGTCCGCCAGCAGGCCCACGACCTCGGCGGCCGCGGTGGTCGCCGCGGCCCGCGGGGCCGGCGGGGTGCTCACCCCGACCCCTCACCGGCCCGCCGGGCGGCCCGCTCGGCCCGCTCGGCCCGCTTGCGGACCGCACGCTCGCTCGTGCGCCGCAGCCGCAGCGCCTGGACGAGGTAGTCGACCCCGGTGACGACGGTGACGACGACCGCGGCGCCGAGGAGCGTCCACGCGAGGGCGTCCCAGAAGCCCGGGGCCGGCAGGGTCGCGCGCGGCCAGAGGAAGAAGCCGATGCCGAAGGTCTGCAGGAGCGTCTTGAGCTTCCCGCCGCGCCCGGCCGCCATCACGCCGTGCCGGATGACCCAGAACCGCATCGCGGTGATGCCCCACTCGCGGACGAGGACCACGACGGTGACCCACCACATCACCTCGCCGATGCTGGAGAGCCCGACGAGCGCCATCGTCACGAGGGCCTTGTCGGCGATCGGGTCGAGGACCTTGCCGACGTTGGTCACGAGTCCCCGGCTGCGGGCGAGGTCGCCGTCGATGCGGTCGGTGACCATCGCGAGCGCGAACACCCCGAACGCGGCCCAGCGCAGGGCCGGGGACTCGCCACCGCGGGAGAGCAGCAGCCAGCCGAAGACCGGCACGAGGGCGAGCCGGAGCACCGTGAGGTAGTTGGCGATGTTCCACGCGCTCGGGCCGGTCTCGGGCACGACGGGGCTCGCCGACGGCCGGATGAGCGACCCCTACCGCGTGGGC
>JACXUW010000330.1 GCA_014763705.1 Micrococcales bacterium
GCCCCAACCACGTGTCCCACGTCGACCCGCTGGCCTTCGCGCACTTCCTCGTCGACCAGGGCTACGCCCCGCGCTTCCTCGGCAAGAACGAGGTGTTCCGGGTGCCCGTCGTCGGGGCCGTGCTGCGCTCCGCCGACCAGATCCCCGTGTACCGCGAGTCCGGCCGGGCCGCCGACGCCTACCGCGCCGCCGTCGCCGCCGTCCGGGCGGACAAGTGCGTCGCGATCTACCCGGAGGGCACGCTGACCCGCGACCCCGGGCTGTGGCCGATGCGCGGCAAGACCGGCGCCGCGCGCGTCGCGCTCGAGACCCGATGCCCCGTCGTCCCGGTCGCCGTGTGGGGACCGCAGGAGATGCTCGCGCCGTACGCCAAGGTCCCGCACCTCGTGCCGCGGCCCGTGATGCGGGTCCGGGCCGGGAAGCCGGTCGACCTCGCCGACCTCCACGGACTCCCGGTGACCGCCCCGGTGCTCGCCGAGGCCACCCGCCGCATCATGGACGCCATCACCGCCGAGCTCGAGGTGCTCCGCGGCGAGAAGGCTCCCGCCGAGCGCTTCGACCCCCGTCGGGCCGGGGTCACCCCGACCGGCCGCCCACGTCCGATCGAGGAGGCGTCATGAGCCGAGCGGCCGTCTACGGCACCGGGAGCTGGGGCACCGCGTTCGCGGCGGTCCTCGCCGACGCCGGGACCCCGGTGACGATGTGGGGCCGCCGGGCCGAGGTCGTCGAGCAGGTGAACGCGGGCGTCAATGAGGACTACCTCCCCGAGCTGCGCCTCCCCGGCACCGTCCGGGCCACGACCGACCCCGCCGCGGCCGCCGAGGGCGCCGACGTCGTTGTCCTCGCGGTCCCGTCGCAGACCCTGCGGGCCAACCTCGAGGCGTGGGGCGGGGTGCTGCCCGCCGGCGCCGCCGTCGTCTCCCTCATGAAGGGGGTCGAGCTCGGCACGACGAAGCGGATGTCCGAGGTCATCGCCGAGGTCGGCGGGGTCGAGGACGAGCGGGTCGTCGTCGTCTCCGGACCCAACCTCGCCCGCGAGATCGCGGCGAAGCAGCCGGCCGCGTCGACGATCGCGTCGCGCAGCGAGGAGATGGCCGAGCGGGTCGCGGCCGCCTGTGCCGCACCGTACTTCCGGCCCTACACCGGGTCCGACGTCGTCGGCACCGAGATCGCCGGCGCCGTGAAGAACGTCATCGCGCTCGCCGTCGGGATGGCCGAGGGCCTCGGGATGGGCGACAACTCCAAGGCCTCGATCATCACCCGCGGGCTCGCCGAGATGACGCGGCTCGGCACGGCCCTCGGCGGCGAGGCCGTGACCTTCGCCGGGCTGGCCGGCGTCGGCGACCTCATCGCGACGTGCATGTCGCCGCTCTCGCGCAACCACTCCTTCGGCGTCCGCCTCGGCCAGGGGATGGCCGTCGAGGAGGTCGTCGCGGTCACGAAGCAGACGGCGGAGGGCGTCAAGTCGTGCACCTCGATCCTCGAGCTCGCGCAGCACCACGCCGTCGACGTGCCGATCATCGAGCAGGTCGACGCGATGATCCGCCACGGCGCCACCGCGCGTGACGTCGCCGCGGCCCTGCTCTCCCGGCCGCGCAAGGCCGAGACCGCCTGAGGCCCGGGCCGGGTCAGCCGGCCGCGCGGTCGAGGGCGGCGGCCAGGTCGCGCCAGAGGTCCTCGACGTCCTCGACGCCGACCGAGAGCCGCAGCAGCTCGTCGGGGACCTTCTCCGGCTCGTCGGGCTGGCGGCGGCGCCGCTCGAGGAGGCTCTCGACGCCCCCGAGGCTCGTCGCGTGCACCCACACCCGGGTGGCGTGGGCGACCCGCTCGGCGCCGGCGGCCCCGCCGGCCACCTCGATGCTGACGACCGCCCCGAACCCCGGGTAGCGGACGCGGGTGACCGCCGGGTGGGCCGCCAGCCGGCCGGCGAGGTCGGCGGCGTTCGTGGCGGCCCGCTCGACCCGCAGGTGCAGCGTGCGCATCCCGCGCAGCGCCAGCCAGGCCTCCATCGGCCCGGGGACGCCGCCGTGGAGGCGACGGTGCCGGTGCAGGCGCTCGTGGAGGGTGCGGCCGTGCTCGGTGCGCGCCGTGACCACCGCGCCGAGCAGGACGTCGCTGTGCCCGGCGAGGTACTTGGTGACCGAGTGCACGACGACGTCGGCGCCCTCGGCGAGCGGCCGCTGCAGCAGGGGGGTCGCGAAGGTGTTGTCGACGACCGAGAGCACCCCGCGCCGGCGGGCCGCCGCGGCGAGGGCCGGTAGGTCGGCGACCTCGAGCAGCGGGTTGGTCGGCGACTCCAGCCACAGCAGGTCGGCGCCGTCGAGCGCGGCGACGACCGCCGCGGTGTCGGTGAGGTCGACCCGGCGGACGGTGGCGGCGCCGGTGGACTCCAGCTCGGCGACGGTGGCCATCACGCCGTTGTACGCGGCGTCCGGGACGACGACCGTGCCGCCGTGGGGGAGCAGTGAGAACGCGGCCGCGACCGCCGCCATCCCCGAGGCGAGCACGAGCGCATCGCCTCCCTCGAGCGATCCGAGGGCCTCCTCGAGCGCGGCCCACGTCGGGTTCCCGCTGCGGCCGTAGGTGACCGGACCGTCGGCGTGGTAGGTCGAGGTGAGCACGAGCGGCGCCCCGACCTGACCGCCCGGGACGGCGGGCTCGCGGCCGAGGGCGACGAGCCGGGTGGCCGGGGCGAGGTCGTCGGGGCCGGTCTCGCCGGCGGGGGCATCGGTCACGAGGACCCAGCCTAGGGGCGGCTAGAGTCGCGTGCGATGACCGACCAGCCCGCCGACAAGATCCGCGTCGCCCTCGTCTTCGGGGGCCGTTCGTCCGAGCACGCGGTGTCGTGCGCCACCGCGGCGAGCGTCCTCGAGGCCCTCGACCGCGACCGCTACGACGTGGTGCCGGTCGGCATCGCCAAGGACGGTCACTGGGTGCTCGCCGCCGACGACCCCGAGCCGCTGCGGCTCGCTCCGGGCCACGATCCCGAGGTCGACGGCGGGTCGGCGAGCGTCATCGTCCCCACCTCGGCCACGGACCGCACGCTCGTCGTCCACGAGGCCGGCCGGCCGCCACGCACGCTGGGTGAGGTCGACGTCGTCTTCCCGCTGCTGCACGGCCCGTTCGGCGAGGACGGCACCATCCAGGGCCTGCTCGACCTCGCGGACGTCCGCTACGTGGGCTCCGGGGTCACCGCCTCGGCGGTGATGATGGACAAGGCGATGATGAAGACCGTGCTCGCCGCGGCCGGCCTGCCGGTCGGGCCGTACGTCGTCATCACCGACCGCCAGTGGCGGCGGGACCGCGCGGCGGCCATGGACGCCGTCGGCGCGCTGACCTTCCCGGTGTTCGTCAAGCCGGCCCGGGCCGGGTCGAGCATGGGCATCACGAAGGTGGCCTCGATGGACGCGCTCGAGGCGGCGGTCGAGGCCGCGCGCGAGCACGACCCGAAGGTCGTCGTCGAGCAGGGCATCGTCGGGCGCGAGATCGAGTGCGGTGTCCTCGAGGGCCACGGCACCGACGCGCCCCGCACCAGCGAGCTCGGCGAGTGCGTCGTCGTGCGGAACCACGACTTCTACGACTTCGAGGCCAAGTACCTCGCGGCCGACGACGTGCGCCTCGAGGCGCCCGCCGACGTCCCGCCACACCTCGCCGAGCGCATCCGCGAGATGGCCGTCACCGCGTTCGAGGCCGGCGGTTGCGAGGGGCTGGCCCGCGTCGACTTCTTCCTCACCGACGCCGGCGACGTCGTCGTCAACGAGGTGAACACGATGCCCGGCTTCACCCCGAGCTCGATGTACCCGCGGATGTGGGCCGCCACCGGCGTCAGCTACCCCGAGCTCATCGACGAGCTCGTGTCGCTCGCGCTGGAGCGTCGCTCGGGCCTGCGCTGAGGGCGGCGCGCCGACAGGTCAACGGCACCGGAGGTCGTTGCGGGGCAACGTCTTCGCGACGGCGTCGAACGCCGGGAGGAGCAGCGGGGCGGGGTCGTACGTCGACGGGACGAGCACCTCGAGGGCGGGGTCGGT
>JACXUW010000331.1 GCA_014763705.1 Micrococcales bacterium
CCCCGGTGGCCAGCCGGCGCGTCTGGGTCGGCAGGTCGCGGACGGGAACGCGCAGGTGGCCGCCGCCGGCCGGCAGGTCGCCGCGGCCGCCGACGGCCTGCTCGGCGACCTGACGACGACCCGCGGCCGCCTCGCCGACGACCTGCGCGCCGCCGGGTTCACCGACGCGCAGGTGCAGACCGTGCTCGCCCGCCTCGACACGCTCTCCGGTCCGGTGACCGACGCCAACGCCAAGGTCCAGTCGACCTCGGCCGACCTGGACCGTCTCGCCTCCGGCGCGAACCAGGTCGCCGACGGTGCCGAGCAGCTCGCGACGGCCGCGCCCGCGCTGAGCAGCGGCATCGCGCAGGCGGCGGACGGCAGCGCGCAGCTGTCCTCGGGTGCGCAGCGGCTGGCGGCGGGCGAGCACGACGCGCTCGACGGCACGCGGCAGCTCGCATCCGGCGCGCACGACCTCGACTCCGGCCTCGGCACGCTGTCGACCGGGGCGACGAAGCTCTCGGACGGCCTGGCGAAGGGCGCGGACTCCATCCCCGACCCCTCGGAGGCGCAGCGGAAGGCGATGGCCGAGACGATCGGCAGCCCGGTCGCGGTCTCCCGCGACGCCGAGGCCGCCGCCGGCAGCTACGGCGCCGGTCTCGCCCCGTTCTTCATGAGCCTCGCCCTGTGGATCGGCGGGTTCGTCCTCTTCAC
Organism: Micrococcales bacterium; assembly: GCA_014763705.1. Classification (GTDB taxonomy): domain Bacteria; phylum Actinomycetota; class Actinomycetes; order Actinomycetales; family Dermatophilaceae; genus Phycicoccus. The sequence continues at coordinate 694 of JACXUW010000331.1, forward strand.
CCGGATGCGGGCCCTGTCGGCGCGCGCCCTCGCGGCCGGGCAGCCGGCGTGGCGGGTGTCGCTCGGCGGCTGGCTCGGGCCGGCACTGCTCGGCGGGGCACAGGCCGTCGTCGCCTTCGGGGTCGTCGCGCTCGGCGTCGGCATCGACGTCGCGCACCCGGTACTCCTCGGGCTGTTCATGGTGCTCGTCTCAGCGGCGTTCCTCGCCGTCATCCACCTGCTCATGGCCCGCTTCGGGGTGGTCGGGCAGTTCATGGCCCTCGTCCTCATGGTGCTCCAGCTCGTCTCCGCCGGAGGGACCTTCCCGTGGCAGACGCTTCCGGGACCGCTGCACCCGCTGCACCACGTGCTGCCGATGTCGTACGCGGTCGACGGCGTGCGCCGGCTCATGTACGGCGGGCCGACCGCGCAGCTCGCGCTCGACGTCGCCGTCATCGGGGCGTGGGGCGTCGGGGCACTGGTCCTCGGGGCGCTCGCCGCCCGACGGGCCGGGACGTGGACGGCGGCCCGGGTCAAGCCCGAGCTCGCCGCCTGACGTCGGTCGGCGGGAAGGTCAGTCGTCGCCCTCGCCGCCGGCGGGGGCGGGCTTGGAGCCGACGTCGCTCCACACCGCCTTGGCGCCCGAGTGGCCGACGAGCGTGACGTCGACCGCGAGGCCGACGGCGGCGACGACGCCGACGACCGCGAGGATGCGGAAGAGGCCCGACGCGCCGGTGCGCCCGTCCTCCGGGGCCGTGGCCCGGTCGCGGCGCCACACCCACCAGAGCACGGCGGCGACGAGCGTGGCGAGCAGGACGACCCAGGGGAGCACGTCACCCATCTCCGCGTGCTCGTGCACGAGGTCGCTGCGTCCGACCCGTTCCTCCAGCGACTCCCCGGAGGACGAGGCGAGGAACGAGAAGACCGTCGCGAGCGCCCCGACGGCCACGGTGAGCCAGCCGCTCCAGGCACGGAACCGGGCGCTGACCGAGAAGGCCAGGATCATCAGCGCCAGGAGGGGGGTGAGGACGACGACCGCGTGCACCACGAGGGCGTGCACGGGGATGCCGAAGATGGTGTCGAGCAAGGGACTTCCTCCCGGGACGGGGCGTGGTGCGTGGGCACCGGACCCGGCCACTCTGCCGGGTCGGGGAGGCCCGGACCGTCAAGAGAGCGTCAAGACCTGCTGTGACCTTCGTCCGCGGTCCGGAGGTCCACTGGCGCCGTCAGGGGGTGAGGAGGACCTTGCCCGTGGCGCGGCGCTGCTCGACGGCGAGGAGGGCGTCGACGACCTCGTCCAGGGCCCGCACCTCGCCGACGACGGGGTCGACCGACCCGTCGCCCAGCAGCGGCAGCAGGTGGTCCCACTGCTGCCCGAGGTACGCGGCGCCCGGGCCGGCCGGGTGGGTCCACCAGGCGCCCCAGCCGACGCCGACGAGCGAGACGTTGTTGAGGAGGAGGCGGTTGACCCGGACCTCGGGGATCGAGCCGGCGGTGAACCCGATGACGAGGTGCCGTCCGCCGGGGGCGAGGCAGCGCAGCGAGTCGGTGAGCCGGTCGCCGCCGACCGGGTCGACGACGAGGTCGACGCCGCGGCCGGAGGTGAGGTCGGCGACGGCCTCGCGGAAGCCGTCGGCGGGCACGACCTCGTCGGCGCCCGCCGTGCGGGCGACGTCGGCCTTGGCGTCGGTGGAGACCACGGCGAGGACGCGCGCGCCCCAGGCCTTCGCGAGCTGGACGGCGGCGGTGCCCACGCCGCCGGCCGCGCCGTGGACGAGGACCGTCTCGCCCGCCGCGAGCCGACCGCGCTCGCGCAGGGCGAAGTCGCAGGTGAGGTAGTTCATCGGCAGGGCGGCCGCCTGCGACCACGTCGTGTCGTCCGGCAGCGGGAAGACCATCGCGGGGTCGACGGCGACCGCCTCGGCGAAGCCGCCGAGCACGGTGAAGGCCGCGACCCGGTCGCCGGGCGCGAAACCGCTGCCGCTCGGTGCGCTGCGCACGACCCCCGCCACCTCGGAGCCCGGGACGAAGGGCGGGTCGGGGCGCATCTGGTAGAGCCCGCGGGTCAGCAGGACGTCGGGGAAGCAGACACCCGCGGCGGCGACGTCGACGACGACCATCCGCTCCGCCGCCTCCGTCTCCGCGGGGTCGGGGAGCTCGACGACCTCCACGGCCTCGGGTCCGTCGAGCCGGGTCACCTGGGCTGCGCGCATCCCGCCATCCTAGGAACCGAGCCGTTCGGGAATGCGCGGCCGGGGCGGCGCTCTTGCACTCCTCGTGCCCCAGCCCCGCCATCCCTCGCTCGCCACGTTCGCCCTCATCCTCGGCGGCGTCGCCATCGGGACGACCGAGTTCGTGACGATGGGGCTCCTCCCGCAGATCGCGGACGGGGTGGCGGTGACGATCCCGGTGGCGGGGCACGCCATCTCCGCGTACGCGGCCGGCGTGGTCGTCGGGGCGCCCCTCATCGCGGCCCTCGGGGCGACGCTGCCGCGCAAGGGCCTGCTCGTCGGGCTCATGGTGGCGTTCGCGGTGGGCAACGCCCTGAGTGCCGTCGCCCCGGGGTACGGGACGCTCGTGGGCGCGCGGTTCCTCTCCGGGCTGCCGCACGGCGCGTACTTCGGCGTCGCGGCCCTCGTCGCCGTCGACCTCGCACCCTCCGGGCGGGCCGGGCGAGCGGTCGGCACGGTGATGCTCGGCATCCCGGTGGCCAACGTCCTCGGCGTTCCCGGCGCGACGTGGCTCGGGCAGAACCTCGGCTGGCGCTCGGCGTACTGGCTGGTCGCGGTCCTCGGGCTGGCCACCGTGGCGCTGGTCGCCGCGCAGGTGCCCCGCCTGCCGGGCGACCGCTCGCGCACCGTGCGCTCGGAGCTCGGCGCCCTCTCCAACCTCCAGGTGCTCCTCACCCTCGCGGTCGGTGCCGTCGGCTTCGGCGGGATGTTCGCGATGTACTCCTACATCGCCCCGACGGTGACCGAGGTGACCGGGCTGTCGGCGTCGTGGGTGCCCGTGTTCCTCCTCGTGTTCGGTGCGTCCGGGTTCGTCGGCAACCTCCTCGCCGGGCGGATGGGGGACTGGTCGGTGCTGCGCTCGGTCGTCATCGGGATGGTCGGGCTCGGCGTCGCGCTCGGGCTGTTCGCGCTCGTGGCCCGCTGGGTGGTGCCGGCCCTCGTCGTCCTGGCGCTGACGTCGGTGCTCGCCTCGGTCCTCGTCATCAACCTCCAGCTGCGGCTCATGCAGGTCGCCGGGGCCGCGCAGACCCTCGCGGCGGCGGGCAACCACGCGGCGCTCAACCTCGCCAACGCATTGGGCGCCTGGCTCGGCGGCGTCGTCATCGCGCGGGGGTACGGCT
>JACXUW010000332.1 GCA_014763705.1 Micrococcales bacterium
CGGGGAGGGCAGCGCAGAGGGGGAGATGGTGGTCATCCGTCGAGGGTGGGCTCGCCGCGCGTCGACCGGCAAGGTACGTTGCCGGAATGGCAAATCTCGACCCGGTCGCCGTCGGTCACCGGCTGCGCGACGTGCGGGCCCGGCGGCGGCTGACCCTGGCCGAGGTCTCCGGCGACACCGGCATCTCGGTGAGCACCCTCTCGCGGCTGGAGTCGGGCGCGCGCCGGGCCACCCTCGAGCTCCTCGTCTCGCTGGCGCGCACCTACCGGGTCACCCTCGACGAGCTGGTCGACGCCCCCGTCACCGGCGACCCTCGCGTGCACCTCAAGCCGCTCGACCAGCCGCACGGCACCGTCATCCCGCTCACCGCGCGGGTCGGTGGCCCCCGCGCGTTCAAGATGGTGCTGCGGCCCGACGAGCGCGCGCCGGACCCCCGCAGCCACGAGGGCTACGACTGGATCTACGTGCTCGACGGCCGGCTGCGGCTCGTGCTCGGTGAGCACGACGTCGTCCTCACCGTCGGCGAGGTCGCCGAGTTCGACACCCGGACGCCGCACTGGTTCGGCTGCGCGGACGAGCGGCCGGTCGAGCTGCTGAGCATCATGGGGCCGCAGGGCGAGCGGATGCACGTGCGCGCCCGGCCCCGCGCCAGCAGCTGAGCGTCCCCTACCGGGCGATGTCCGCGACGCTCGCGCCGGTGATCCGGACGAGGTCGGCGGGGGAGAGGCCGAGGTCGAGGCCGCGCCGGCCGCCGGAGACGTAGACGACCTCGAACAGCTCGGCCGACTCGTCGACGACCGTCGGCAGGGCCCGCTTCTGGCCGACCGGCGAGATGCCGCCGACGACGTAGCCGGTCGAGCGCTCGGCCTCGGCCGGGTCGGCCATCGTCACCCTCTTGACGCCGAGCGCGGTCGCCATCGCCTTGAGGTCGAGCTGCCCGGCGACCGGGACGACGCCGACCGCCAATCCCGACCCGGTGTCGACGAGGAGGGTCTTGAACACCTGCTCCGCCGGCAGCCCGAGGACCGCGGCCGCCTCGAGCCCGTAGGACGGCGCGGCGGGGTCGTGGTCGTACGCATGCTGGGTGAACGCGACGCCCGCCGCCGTGAGGGCCACGGTGGCAGGCGTCCCGGAGGGTGCGCGGCGGGCCATGCCGCCGAGCCTAGGGCCGGTCGCTCAGACGAGGTCGGCGGCCGAGGCCGCGCGCGACGCACCCGCCCCGGCGAGCGCCTTCTCGTGCGCCGCCTCGACGTCGGTGTTCTTCCGCCACCACGCCTGGCCGGCCTCCGGCAGCGTGTAGATCGGGTCGTAGTAGACGTACTCGCGCGACAGCGCCTCGGCGTCGTCGCCCTCGATCGAGGTGCGGTAGTTCTTGCGCCAGAACGACATCCCCTTCTCGGTGTCGTAGCTGTCGACCTGGTGCACCCAGCGCTTGCCGACGAACGGGACGTCGCAGACGATGCGCGGCGTGGCGAAGCCGGGGAGGTAGCCCATGATCGCGTGCTGGAGGTGCTGGGCCTCGCGCAGCGAGAGCCGCCAGTGCTCTGAGAAGGGGATCATGTCGCACATGTAGAAGTAGTACGGCGTAATGCTCGCGTCGTCCTGGAGCGCGAAGCAGAGGTCGAGCAGCTGCTCGGAGGTGTCGTTGACCCCGCGCATGAGGACGCCTTGGTTGCGGACGTCGCGGACGCCGGCCTCGAGCATCGTCCGGGCCGCCTCGGCCACGAGCGGCGTCACCGACTCGGCGTTGTTGACGTGCGTGTGGATGGCGAGCGAGACACCGCGCGAGCGGGCCTTCGCGCTGACCCGGGCCACGCCCTCGACGACGTCGGGCTGCAGCCAGTGCTGCGGCAGGCCCATGAGGGCCTTGGTCGCGAGCCGGATGTCGCGGACGGACTCGACGTCGAGGAGCTTGTCGAGGAACCCCTCGAGGTTCTTCCACGGCATGTTGGCGACGTCGCCGCCGGAGACGACGACGTCGCGGACGCCGGGCGTGCGCTGGAGGTAGTCGAGCATCGCCGCGTAGCGGTCGACGGGCTTGCCGGCGAGCTTGAGCTTGGCGAACTGGGGGGTCGAGTTGCCGACGAGGTCCATCCGGGTGCAGTGGCCGCAGTACTGCGGGCAGGTCGGGAGCATCTCCGCGAGCACCTTGGTCGGGTAGCGGTGGGTCAGCCCCTCCACGGCCCACATGTCGTGCTCGTGCAGGCTGTCGCGGGCGGCGAACGGGTGGCTCGGCCAGTCGACCCGGCGGTCGGAGAACACCGGGAGCATGTAGCGGCGCACCGGGTCGGCGTAGAACGCCTCGGTGAAGGCCGCGCCGGAGGACGGCACCGGGCCCTCGGTCGAGGCGACCATCGTGTTGAGCATCTGCGGCGGGACGAGCATCGACATCGTGGCCCGCTCGGCCTGGTCGCGCTCGAGGTCGGCGTAGAACCGGTCCTCGAGGAGGTCGCCCATCACGGCGCGCAGCTGAGCGACGTTCTTGACGCAGTGGGCGCGCTGCCACTGCGCGCTGGCCCAGTCCTGCGCGGTGACGTCCCGCCAGCCGGGCAGACGGGTCCAGTCGGGTTCGGCCAGCTCGCGGCGACGGTACGCGTAGGGCTGCTCGATGCTCGTGACCATGCGTGGCAGGATACGGGACGGATGACGCCCAACGCACGTCCTCACCGCAAGTCCTGCGGCGGCGTGTCGGATCATGAGGAGATTCTTGTGCGCACGACCGCCAGCTCGCCCGTCGGCATCCACCGCGTCCTCGATCCCGCCGGGGCGTCGCTCCCGCAGGCCGCCCGGGTCCTCGACGCGGGGCCGGAGCTGTGGCCGGACGAGGTGCGGATCGACGTCGAGACCCTCAACCTCGACGCCGCCTCCTTCCGCCAGCTCACCGAGAAGCACGCCGGCGACGGCGCGGCGGTGCGGGCCGAGGTGCTCGCGATCGTCGCGGAGCGCGGCAAGATGCAGAACCCGGTGACGGGCTCGGGCGGGATGCTCGTCGGCACCGTCGCCGAGGTGGGGCCGCAGTCGCCGCTCGGGCTCGCTGTCGCTCGCCGCCGCGCGGGACGCCGGCGCCGGTCGCCGCATCGGCGTCGTGCCGACCGAGTCCGAAGCGGCTCTGCTGCGGCCCACGGGGCTGGCCGACGAGGTCGTCGTCGCCGACGCCCGGTCACCGCTCGGGCTGTCCGAGGCGGTGGCCGCCGCGGGTGGCCCGGCCGACGTCACCGTCGTCTGCGTCGACGTGCCGGGCTGCGAGCAGCCCGCCGTCCTCGCCACGGCGCAGGGCGGCACGATCATCTACTTCTCGATGGCCACGAGCTTCGCCGCGGCCGCGCTCGGGGCCGAGGGCCTCGCGGCCGACGTCCGGATGCTCGTCGGCAACGGCTACGTGCCGGGGCACGCCGACCTCGCCGTCGACCTCGTGCGCCGAGACCCCGCGGTTCGCGGACTGTTCGAGTCCCGGCTCGCGGCCGAGGACTAGACCGGGCGGCTCGCGAGGACCGGGAGCTCGACGAAGCCGTCGACACCGGCGACGCCCAGGACCGCGCGGACGTGGGCGGGCATCCGCTGCCGCCCGTCGTCGGCCGAGAGGTCGACGGGTGCCCCGAGCGTGAGGATCTCGCGATCGAGCCGCATCCGGCATCCTCCGGCGGCCCGGACGTTGCGCAGCCAGTCGACCCGGGGGCCGTAGGTCAGGGCGAGGGTGACCCGGTCGCCGTCGCGGAAGGCGTTGACCGGGTTGCGGTAGGTGCGCCCGGACCGCCGGCCGACGTGCTCGATCTCGGCGAACGACCCGAGTCCGACGAGGTGGACCATCACCTTGTTGGTCACACGCTTGTTGAACCGTCCGATCGCCAGCGGGAGGGTCATGCAGCCACGCTACGACCGGCCGCCGCGGGACGCCTCCTAGAGTGGCGACCGTGCCGAGCACCCTCTACCGCCGTGGTCGTGTCCGCGCCGCCGAACGCCCGGACGCGTCGGCGTTCGCCGTCGGGGACGGCGGGCGGCTGGCCTGGGTGGGGGAC
>JACXUW010000333.1 GCA_014763705.1 Micrococcales bacterium
GCAGGGGGGAGCCGAGGCAGGTGAGCGCTTCGGCGAAGGCGCCGTGGAAGGACGGGGCGCTCGTGTCGGTGTCGTCGAGGGCGTGCCGGGCCCAGACCCGCAGCGCGGCCTCGCCGGCGCCGACGACGGCGCTCGCGGTCGTGGCGACCTGCAGCTCGCTCGGGCCCGGGCCGAGTCGGGCACGCAGCCATCCCTCGAACCAGTCGAGCCACGAGTGCAGCTCGCCGAGGATGAGTGCCTTCGCGTGCGGGGAGGCCTCGCCGGCGGCGGCGAGGGTGCCGATGCGCTCGACGAGGTCGAGGTCGGTGGGGTCGTCGACGACCGCGAGCAGCGAGGCGCGGACGGGCTCACCGGCCGGGCGCTCCTCGAGCCGCCGGCTCAGCGAGGCGAAGAACTCGGCGACGCTGGCGGTGAGCACCGACTCGACGGACGGGAAGTAGTTGAAGAAGGTGCGGCGCGAGACCCCGGCGCGGTCGGCGACCGCCTCGGCCGTCACGGCGTCGACGCCCTCGTCGCGGACGATCGTGTAGGCCGCGAGCGCGAGGTCGCGCCGGGTCCGCTCGCGCTTGCGGTCGCGCAGCGAGGGGACGACACAGCTCGGTCGGTTCACCACGTCAGGGTAGGCCGGTCTTGCACCACAGTGCAAATCTGCACCTCACTGCACCGACCCATAGGGTCAGTGGGGGGAGCGGAGGCCGCCGGCGTCGAGGTGGAGGACCGTCCCGTGGAGGATGTCGGCCTCGGGCGCGAGGAGCAGCGTCGTGGCCCAGAGGAGCTCCTCGACCCGCGGCAGCCGGCCGAGCGGCACGCGGGCCTCGTACTCGGCCCACACCCGCTCGACGGTCAGGCCGCGCTCGCCGGCGATCCGCTCGGCGATGCGCCGCAGCCGCGGGGTGTCCATCGGGCCGGGGACGAGGGTGTGCACGGTGATGCCGTCGGCGCCGTGGTTGAGCGCGACCTGCTTCATGAGGTTGACCAGGCCGGCGTTCACCCCGCCCGGTCCGGCCTCGTCGCGCCCCGGCTCGAGCCCGAGCGTCCCGGCGACGGCGACGAACCGCGACCCGGGTCCCATCGCGTCACGCACCGCGTGGAGCAGCCGCACGACGCCGGCCATCTTCACCTGGGCGCCGGCCGCGAGGAGGTCGGGGTCGACGGTCTCGACCGACCCGGTGACCGGCAGCCCCGCGGCCAGCACGGCGATCCGGACCCGCCCGTGCAGGGCCGAGCGGATGGCGTCGGTGGCCGCGTTCGTCGCGATGTCGGCCGCGCACGGGACCACGTCGCCGTCGACGTCCACCGCGAGCCGGGCCAGGGCGTCGGCGTCCCGGGCCACCGCCACGACCCGCAGCCCGCGGGCGGCCAGCGCCCGGACCAGCGCCGAGCCGACCGTCCCGGTGGCCCCGACGACGACGGCGTCCTCGGTGGCGCTCCCGCGCGGCGGCTCGGTCATCCGTAGACCTCCCCGTCGGCGATGCGGGCGCCCGCGACGAGGGCACGGAACTTCTCCCAGACGACGGAGTCGGGGATCTCGGGCGCGAACGAGGCCCGCGACGAGAAGCCGCAGTCCGTGCCGGCGATCACTCGCTCGGGACCGACGACCGAGGCGTAGCGGCCGATCTGGTCGGCGACGAGCCGTGGGTGCTCGACGTACGGCGACGCGTGCCCGATGAGGCCGGGGACGAGGACCTTGTCGTCGGGCAGCGGCAGCTCCTCCCAGATCCGCCACTCGTGGGCGTGCCGGGGGTTGGCCGCCTCGAACGAGTAGGCCCCCGCATCGATCCGGAGCATGTACGGGGCGATGACGGCGAGGTCGAGGTCGTGCACGCGCGGGCCCGCGTTGAGGCCGAAGCACGTGTGCAGCCGGATCCGGTCGGCCGGGATGCCGCGGATCGAGTGGTTGACGATCTCGATGTGCTCCTCGGCCTCCCGGTGGCGCTGCTCGGAATCCGATCCCGGTCCACCGGTGAGGATCTCGATGAGCCACGGGTCGTCGATCTGGAGGAGCAGGCCGGAGTCGACGATGGCGAGGTACTCCTCACGCAGGGCCTCGGCCACGGCCTCGAGGTAGTCGCGGTCGGTGTCGTAGTAGCGGTTGACCCCGAAGCCGCGCGGGCTCGTCGAGGGCAGGAACGCCTCGGTCACCTCGACCTCGGCGAGCGCGGCCCTGATGTTCGCCACGTCCGCCGCCACCTGCTCGTGGCCGCGGTAGGTGACCGGACCGGTGCAGGCCATCGCCCGCAGCGGCACGACGGTGTCCTCGTACTTCGTGAAGTAGCGCTCGTAGAAGTCGGGGAAGGCCTCGGTCTCGCGCAGCCAGGAGGGCGGCATGACCGGCTCGCCGTCGTCGGCCGAGTAGCCGGTCAACCGCTCGACGACGTACGTGAAGAAGCTCGCCTTGCCCATCTCGCCGTCGTTGACGACGTCGAGCCCGACCTCGGCCTGGTGGGCAACGGTGCCGCACACCGCATCCGTCACCGCCCCGGCGAAGGCGGCCCGGTCGTAGGGCCGCCCGTGCTCCTTCTCGCGCATGATCTCCAGCAGAGGCCCCGGCCGGGCCAGGCTGCCGCAGTGCGTCGTCAGGATGCGGTCGGTGCTGCGCTGCACGGGATCTCCTCGGGATGGGGTTGCTCGGTCATGGCGTCGGGACGGCGGCGAGCCCGAGCCGGGCCCGCAACGCCGCCACCGACCCGTCGGCGTCGCGGATGTCGAGGTGGTGCGCGGCGATCCCGACCGCCTCCGCGCCGCGGCAGTTGACCCGCATGTCGTCGACGAAGACGGTCCGCGCCGGATCGGCGTCGAGCAGCCGCAGCACGTGCTCGAACGCCCCTGCGGCCGGCTTGCGCACCCCGATCGTCGCGACGTCGACGACGGCGTCGAAGAAGCGACGCTCCGGCCAGGTCTCCCACCAGTCCGGACCGAGCCAGTTCGACGCGTCGTTGGTCAGGACAGCCTGCCGCAGTGGCGAGTCCGCGATGTCGTGGACGAGGGACCACACCGCGCGACGGTCCTCGTCGGCCCAGTCGGGGTCGCGCTTCGGGTCGAAGTCGATGTCCTCGTCGTGCAGCCGTTCGACGACCCGGGCGTAGTACTCGCCCTCGGAGATCTCGCCGGCGTCCATCGCGTCGTAGTCCGGGTCGGGCACGGAACCGGTGGGGCCCAGCGCCATCCGGCCCACCGGCCAGCCGCGCTCGCGGCCGACGTCGACGAGCACCTCGGTGAAGTACCGGCGGAAGATGCCGCCCATGTCCCAGACGACGGCGTCGATGCCTTCGCTCACGAGCCACGCTCCCAGCTCCGGGCGTGCGCCAGCAGGCGCTCGCGCATCGACATCGCCGGCGGCGGGTCGGGAACCTCGAGCAGCACCTCGCCGTCGGCGGTGACCTCGACGGGGTAGGAGGGCAGCACGCCACGACCCCCGAGGTGGCGGCCGCTCGGCAGGTCGTACTGCCAGAAGTGGTGCGGGCACGAAAGCACCGTGCCCTCGTGCACCCGGCCACCGGCCAGCGGGTTCTCCTTGTGCAGGCACCGGTTGCGGAACGCGCACGCCGTGCCGCCGGAGCGCACGACGACGACGCTGCCGTCGCCGACGGCCACGGCGTGGTCGGCGGGGAGGTCCTCGAGACGTCCGGCGGAGACCTTCACCCGTCCGCCCGGCGGGCGCGTTCGGCCTTGACCTCGGCGATGGGGACGCCACCGACCGCGTACTGGTGGTCGTCCATCTCGTGGACCATGACGCGAACGGTCTCGATCGGGGCGTCGATGGCGTCGGCGATGGCGTGCGACACGGCTCGGGTCATCGCCTGGATGGCCTCGGGCGGACGACCCTTCATCATTGAGATGCTCACGATCGGCACGGCTGCTCCCGGTGCTCGGAGGGGACGGTGGACGGACGGACGGCGTGCGCGCGCGTGGTGCCGATCGTGAGCATCTCAATGATGAAGGGTCGTCCGCCCGAGGCCATCCAGGCGATGACCCGAGCCGTGTCGCACGCCATCGCCG
>JACXUW010000334.1 GCA_014763705.1 Micrococcales bacterium
AAGCGTTCCGGTGCGACCCCGGGGTTTCCGGCACCAGGCGGGAAACCTGGGGTCAGGCGGGGTGGGTGCCGGCCGAGCGCAGGTTCTGGCAGGCCTCGACGACCCGCTGGGCCATCGCGGCCTCGGCCTCCTTGCCCCAGGCGCGGGGGTCGTACTGCTTCTTGTTGCCGACCTCGCCGTCGATCTTCAGGACACCGTCGTAGTGCTTGAGCATCCAGTCGGCGACCGGACGGGTGAAGGCGTACTGGGTGTCGGTGTCGACGTTCATCTTGACGACGCCGTAGTCGACCGCCGCCGAGATCTCCTCGGGCAGCGAGCCGGAGCCGCCGTGGAAGACGAGGTGGAACGGCTTCTCGTCCGGGGTGCCGAACTCCTGGTGCACGGCGTCCTGGGCGGCCTTGAGGACCTCGGGGCGCAGCTTGACGTTGCCCGGCTTGTAGACGCCGTGCACGTTGCCGAAGGTCAGCGCCGTCATGTAGTAGCCGTTCTCGCCGGTGCCGAGGGCCTTCGCCGTGGCGATGGCGTCGGCCGGCGTCGAGTACAGCTTGTCGTTGATCTCGTGGGCGACGCCGTCCTCCTCGCCGCCGACGACGCCGACCTCGATCTCGAGGATGACGTTCGCCGCGCGGCAGAGCGCGAGCAGCTCCTCGGCGATGACGAGGTTCTCCTCGAGCGGCACGGCCGAGCCGTCCCACATGTGGCTCTGGAAGATCGGGAGCCCCCCGGCCTTGACGCGCTCGGTCGACGCGGCGAGCAGCGGACGGACGAAGCCGTCGAGCTTGTCCTTGGGGCAGTGGTCGGTGTGCAGCGCGATGTTGACCGGGTAGTTCTTCGCGACCTGCTCGGCGTACGCGGCGAGCGCGAGCGAGCCGGTGACCATGTCCTTGACCGTCGAGCCCGACGCGTACTCCGCGCCGCCGGTGGAGACCTGGATGATGCCGTCGGAGCCGGCCTCGGCGAAGCCGCGGATGGCGGCGGTGACGGTCTGGCTCGACGTGATGTTGATGGCGGGGTACGCGAACGAGCCGTTCTTGGCCCGGTCGAGCATGTCCGCGTAGACCTCGGGCGTTGCGATGGGCACGATGCCCTCCTCGATGACGTGGGGTGCCGTACGTCACCGATCTTTCCACCATCGCCACGCCCCCGCCGAGGGTGTCCGCCGTCTCACACGATCGCGCCCTGCCGGGCGCTGGCCGGTGGACGCGGCAGGGCGGGGCGGCGCCTGCACGCCGCCCCGCCCGGGGGCCGTCCCCCGGGCCCTGCTTCCCGGGATCCGACCGGCCGAGTGGTCCGACGGACCCTCTGCCGACAGGGACGGACCGGATGCGGTTTCGGTCCCTGTGTGGAAGTCATCCTGCGACGTTCAGTGTGCCCGTGTCCCCGAAACGGAGGAACTCGACAGGTTCGACGACGGAATCCGTGGGGCCGGTGTGACGGCCGTGGCCCCCGGTGCGGATGCGTCGGCGTCCGACCCGAGGTGGCTGCGGTCCGGGTGGGTAGGCGTGCTCAGGCGTCCTCCGGCGCGTCCGCGGGACCATCGGCGCATGGAGACCCTCGACGCCCGCGCCGTCGCGGCGGCCACCCCCGCCTCACGCAACCGCGTCGTCGACCTGCTGCGGGTCGCGGCGCTCGCCGTCGTCGTCCTCGGGCACTGGCTCCTCGCCGCCGTGACCGTGCGCGACGGGCAGCTGCGCACCGGAGCGGTCCTCGACCTCGCCCCGTGGACGCACCCGCTCACCTGGGTGTTCCAGGTGATGCCGGTCTTCTTCCTCGTCGGCGGCTACGCGAACGCGGTGTCCTGGCGGCGGGCCCGGGAGCGGGGAGCGGCCTGGCCCGAGTGGCTGCGGGCCCGGCTGCGGCGGCTCCTCGTCCCCGTCGTCCCGCTCCTGCTCACCTGGGTCGTCCTGCTGACGGTGGCCGTCGCCGCCGGCGTCGACCGCGGCTCGCTGCGCACCGCCTCGCAGGTCGCCCTCGTCCCGACGTGGTTCCTCGCCGCCTACGTCGTCGTCTGCGCGGTCGCCCCGCTGACCCTCCTCCTCTGGGAGCGCCTCGGGTGGGCGTCGGTCGTCGGCGCGCTCGTCGTCGGCGGCCTCGTCGACCTCGTCAGCCTGACCAGCGGACCGTGGTGGGTGGGCTTCGCGAACTACGTCGTCGTGTGGGGAGCGGTCCACCAGCTGGGGTACGCGTGGCTCGACGGCCGGCTCGACGGCACCGCCCGGCGCCTCGGCCTGGCCACCGTCGGCGCCGTCGGCCTCGTGGCGCTGGTCCGGGCCGGGCCGTACCCCGTCTCGATGATCGGCCTCGACACCGCCGTCGTGAACAACAGCTACCCGACGCGGGTGACGCTCGGGTTCCTCGGCCTGCTCCAGGCCGGCGTGGTCCTGGCCCTCGAGCCCCTGCTGCAACAGTGGATGGCCCGTGACCGGCCATGGGCGGTCACCGTGGCCCTCGGCACGCGGATGATGAGCGTCTACCTCTGGCACCTGACGGTCATGGTCCTCGTCATCGGCGCCTCGCTGCTGCTCGGGGGGCTCGGGCTCGGGGTCGAGCCGCTCTCGCCCGGGTGGTGGGCCTCCCGGCCGCTCTGGTGGGCACTCCTCGCGCTGGGGACGGCGGGCCTCGTCGCGGTCGTCGGCCGCGTCGAGCAGGTGCGCCCGACCCGTGGCCCGGTGGCCCCGTGGCGCCCGGTGGCGGCGGCCGTGCTCGGCTGCGGAGGCCTCGGCGTGATGGCGGGCCAGGGGCTCGTCGCCGCGTCCGGGCTGCGCTGGTGGTGGGCGCTGCTGCCCGTCCTCGGCGTGGCCCTCATCCGCTCGCGGCGCGCAGACCGTCCCGGCGAGCGGTGAGATGGGCCAGCTCGACCTCGTTGCGGCACAGCCGGATCGCCCGGTCGAGCTGGGCGACGGCTGCGTCGTCGTCGCCGCTGCGCGCGAGCAGCTCCCCGCGGACGGCCGGCAACCGGTGGCTCCCGGCGAGGGCCGCGTCGAGGCCGTCGAGGGCGACCAGTCCCGCCGCCGGCCCGTCCCGCTCCGCGACGGCCACGGCCGCAGCGAGCCGGGCGCTGGGTGACGGGTTGACCTGCAGCAGCGCGTCGTACGCGTCGCAGATCCGGTCCCACCGGGTGTCCTCCGGGGTCGGGGCGAGCGCGTGCTCCGCGGCCACCGCCGCCTGCAGCCGGTAGGACTCGACGAGCGGGTCCGGGCTCGGCGCGACGCCGGCGAGCACGCCCACCGCCTCGGCCACCTCGTCGTGGTGCCAGCGGGCGCGGTCCTGGTCGGGGAGCAGGACGAGCTCGCCGTCGGGTCCGACCCGGGCGTGGCGGCGGGAGTGCTGGAGGAGGACGAGGGCGAGCAGCGCCCGCAGCACCGGCTCGCCCGGGCGCAGGGCGAGGGTGACGCGGACCAGCCGCACCGCCTCACCCGCGAGGTCGGCCCGCAGCAGGTCCGGTCCGGACCCGGGCGCGTAGCCGGCGGTGAACGCGAGGTAGGCGGTCTGGGCGACGACGCGCATCCTCGACGGCAGGTCGGCGGCGCCGGGCACGCCGTACGGGATGCCGGCCGCGACGATCTTCTTCTTCCCGCGGGTGATGCGGGCCGCCATCGTCGCCTCGGGAACGAGGAAGAGCCGGGCGATGTCGGCCGTCGTCACGCCGACGACGAGGCGCAGGGCGAGGGCGCTGGCCACCTCGGGCGCGAGCGCCGGGTGGCAGCACATGAGGACCAGCCGCAGCCGGTCGTCCTCGACGAGGTCACCGGGGTCGGCCATCGCCCCTCCTCCGGGTCGGGTGGCGTCGACGACGAGGAGCGGCTCCTTGCGGGCCGCCATCGCCTCGGCCCGCAGCCGGTCGACGACGCGGCGCCGCGCCGCGGTGAGCAGCCACGCAGCCGGGCGCTCGGGGACGCCGTCCGCCGGCCAGCGCCGGGCCGCCGCCTCGACCGCGTCGCCGAGCGCGTCCTCGACGAGGTCGAGGCGGCGGAACTGCCCGAGGA
>JACXUW010000335.1 GCA_014763705.1 Micrococcales bacterium
CCCGTCCGACCCCCGCCCACGCCGGAGCGTGCTCGTCATCGGCAGCACCGGCCTCGTGGGCCGCGAGGTCGTCCGCGCCCTCCGCGAGCGAGGCGCCGTCCCGAGCGTCCTCGTCCGCGACCCGTCGCGGCTGTCCTCGACCGAGGGCGTGCGCGTCGTCGTCGGTGACCTGCGCGACCCCGCATCGGTGCGCCGCGCGGTCGCCGGGGTCGACGTCGTCCTCCACGTCTCACCGCACGAGGCCGACGAGGTCGAGCTGACCCGCACGGTCGTCCGGGCCTGCGAGGAGGCCGGCACCCGGCTCGTCTTCGCCGGCGTCCACGCGCTCGCCCGCAACGCGGTGCACGGCTGGCTGATGCGCCGCGTGTACGGCGTGCTGCTGCCGCGCTACCGCGGGAAGCTGACGCTCGCCCGGATGGTCGAGCGCTCGGCGACCGACCCCGTCGTCCTCGTCCCGAGCAACTTCATGCAGACCGACGAGGTGCTGCTCGGCACCATCCTCGAGGGGTCCTTCGTGCAGCCGGCGCACCGGCGAGGGCTCAACCGCGTCGACGTGCGCGACCTCGGCGAGGTCGCCGCGAACGTCCTGCTCGACCCGGCCTTCCCGTCCGGCGGCTACCCGGTCGTCGGACCGCGCTCGCTGACCGGCCAGGAGTGCGCGGCCACGTGGGAGCGCGCCCTCGGTCGCCCGGTGCGCTACACCGGGGACGACGACGCGGCGCTCGAGGCGGCCCTGGCCCGTCACCTCTCCGGCCATCGTCGCGGGGACTGGCTCGCGTCGATGCGTGCGCTGCGCCGGCTCGAGGTCGCGACCGGTGTCGAGGACCTCGCGACGACGACCCGGCTGCTCGGGCGGCCGCCGACCGACCACGTCGACTTCGTGGCCCGCGTCGTGGCCGAGCACGGCGCGCTCGCCCGCTGACCTCCACGTCGGTGGGGGCGTCCGGCGTGCGGGTCGGTCACGGGCGACCCCCGCCACCACGGCTACGCTCGGGAGGAAACGTGTCCCCACGCAGGAGGAGGCCCGAGTGGCCAGCATCGAGGCAGTAGGCGCGCGCGAGATCCTCGACTCGCGCGGTAACCCCACGGTCGAGGTCGAGGTCGCCCTCGACGACGGCACCGTCGCCCGCGCGGCGGTCCCCAGCGGCGCGTCGACCGGCGCGTTCGAGGCGGTCGAGCGCCGGGACGGCGACAAGGGCCGCTACGGCGGCAAGGGCGTCGAGAAGGCCGTCGACGCCGTCATCGACGAGCTCGGTCCCAAGCTCCTCGGCTTCGAGGCGAGCGAGCAGCGGCTCGTCGACGCCGAGATGCTCGCCATCGACGGCAGCGCGAACAAGGAGAAGATCGGCGCCAACGCCATCCTCGGCGTCTCGCTGGCCGTGGCCCGCGCGGCCGCCGACTCCGCCGACCTGCCGCTGTTCCGCTACGTCGGTGGCCCCAACGCGCACGTCCTGCCGGTGCCGATGATGAACATCCTCAACGGCGGCAGCCACGCCGACTCCAACGTCGACATCCAGGAGTTCATGATCGCGCCGATCGGCGCCGAGTCCTTCCGGGAGGCGCTGCGCTGGGGTGCGGAGGTCTACCACGCGCTCAAGGGCGTCCTCAAGGAGAAGGGGCTGGCCACCGGCCTCGGCGACGAGGGCGGCTTCGCCCCGAACCTCGAGTCCAACCGCGCCGCGCTCGACCTCATCCTCGAGGCGATCGGCAAGGCCGGCTACACCCCGGGTGAGCAGATCGCGCTGGCCCTCGACGTCGCGGCGTCGGAGTTCTTCGAGGACGGCTCCTACGCGTTCGAGGGCGGGTCGAAGACGGCCGCCGAGATGGTCGACTACTACGCCGACCTCGTCGACTCCTACCCGCTGGTGTCCATCGAGGACCCGCTCAACGAGGAGGACTGGGACGGCTGGAAGGCGATGACCGACCGCCTCGGCGACCGCGTCCAGATCGTCGGCGACGACCTGTTCGTCACCAACCCCGAGCGACTGGCCCGCGGCATCGGCTCCGGCACCGCGAACGCACTCCTGGTGAAGGTCAACCAGATCGGCTCGCTCACCGAGACCCTCGACGCCGTCGACCTCGCCCACCGCAACGGCTACCGCTGCATGATGAGCCACCGCTCCGGCGAGACCGAGGACGTCACGATCGCCGACCTCGCGGTCGCGACGAACTGCGGCCAGATCAAGACCGGCGCCCCCGCGCGGTCCGAGCGGGTCGCCAAGTACAACCAGCTGCTCCGCATCGAGGAGGAGCTCGACGACGCCGCTGTCTACGCCGGCGCGAGCGCCTTCCCGCGGTTCACCGCCGGACGCGGCTGACCGGCAGGGACCCGGGGGAGCAGCCGATGGCCTCGAGCCGCAGCACCGGACCCGCGTCGCGCCCGCCGCGACGCGGGTCCGGCGCGCGCACACCGGCAGCCGGCCGTGGGGGCGCCGGTCGTCCGGCGTCGGGGCGCTCCACCGCGCGCCCCGCGGCGGCGAAGATGCCAGCGGCGAGGGCCTCGACATCCTCGGCGTCGCGGGCCTCCGCCCCGACGACGAGGCCGTCGAAGGTCGTCCGGCGCACGCCGTCCGGCTGGCGCGGGCGGGTCGGTGGCGCCGCCTCGAACCGGATGCTCCGTCGGGGCGCGGTCCTCGCCGGCATCGGGGTGTTCCTCGTGGTCCTGCTCACCTCCTCGGTCGCGGCGTGGGTGCACCAGCAGGGCCAGATCGCCGCGCTCCGCGACAAGGTGGCCTCCCAGGAGGCCGACGTCGCCGCGCTGCGCGACGAACGCCAGCGCTGGAACGATCCCGCCTACGTCGAGCAACAGGCCCGACAGAGACTGAAGTTCGTGCGGCCGGGGGAGATGGCCTACACCGTCCTCGACCCCGACCCGAAGACCCCCGACACCCCGACCGTCGCGGGTCCCGGCGCGGCAGGACCGAAGTCGACTCTCCCCTGGTACGCGACCGTGTGGGAGTCGGTGCGCACCGCCGACGCCCCCGGGGCGCACCGGTGACGTCCGGGACCGACCGCCCGCCCGTCGCGCAGGCCGACCTCGACGCCGTCTCGCGACAGCTCGGGCGCGGCGCTCGTGGCGTCGTCGAGGTGGCCCACCGGTGCCCGTGCGGCGTGCCGGACGTCGTGCGCACCGAACCGCGGCTGCCGGACGGCACCCCGTTCCCCACGTCGTTCTACGCGACGTGTCCCCGGCTCACCGGCGCGGTGTCCACGCTCGAGAGCCAGGGCGTCATGAAGGAGATGACCGACCGCCTCGTCGTCGACGACGACCTGCGGGCCCGCTACGAGGCGGCCCACGCCGACTACCTCGCCCGGCGTGCCGAGCTGGGGGACGTGCCGGAGATCGCCGGGGTCTCCGCCGGCGGGATGCCCACCCGCGTCAAGTGCCTCCACGTCCTCGTCGGCCACTCCCTCGCGGCCGGTCCCGGGGTCAACCCGCTCGGCGACGAGGCCCTCGCGCTCCTCGCCCCGTGGTGGGAGCGTCATCCGTGTTCCGCGGCGGCCGCGGAGGACCCGGGGGACGCCGGATGACCCGCCGGGTGGCCGCGGTCGACTGCGGCACGAACTCGATCCGCCTGCTCGTCGCCGACGTCGGGACCGACGGCCTGCTCACCGATGTCGTGCGCCGGATGGAGGTCGTGCGCCTCGGCCAGGGCATCGACCGCACCGGTGTCATCGCGCCCGAGGCGATGGAGCGCACCCTCGCCGCCGCCCGAGAGTACGCCGGGCAGTGTCGCGAGCACGGCGCCGAGGCGGTCCGGTTCGTGGCCACGTCGGCCTCCCGCGACGCCCGCAACGCCGACGAGTTCGTCGCCGGGGTGCGCGACGCCTTCGGCGACCTCGGCGTCGCCCCGGAGGTCGTGGCCGGCGACGTCGAGGCCCGCCTCTCCTTCACCGGCGCCACCGGCGACCTGCGTCGGCTCGGTCTCGCCGGCCCGTACCTCGTCGTCGACCTCGGCGGTGCCTCGGACCAGCTCGGTGGAGC
>JACXUW010000336.1 GCA_014763705.1 Micrococcales bacterium
CTGCTCGAAGGCGGGGCCGACGTCCGCGTCGTCCAGGAGCTGCTCGGGCACGCCTCGGTGACGACCACCCAGATCTACACCCGGGTCACCGTCCAGCAGCTGCGCGAGGTCTACGCCCAGAGCCACCCGCGCGCCCGCTGAGCAGGACCGCGTGCGCTGATAGGGTCGAGCCCGATCAGCGAGAGGCTGACCGACGCACGAGAGGCACCGGGGAGTAGAGAGTTGGCCGAGACCGACGCGGCGTTCCAGATCCGCATCGACGGACAGGTCGGACCGACGGGTCGCCCGATGCCCGACTTCCCCGTTCCCGCCCCGCTGACCAGCCACGGGCCGGCGCGGATCATCGCCATGTGCAACCAGAAGGGCGGCGTCGGCAAGACGACGACGACCATCAACCTCGGCGCGGCCCTGGCCGAGCTCGGTCGCCGGGTGCTGCTCGTCGACTTCGACCCCCAGGGGGCCCTGTCGGTCGGGCTCGGCATCAACGTCAACGAGCTCGACGTCACGGTCTACAACCTGCTCGTCGAGCGCGGCCACGACGTCCGCGACGTCATCCAGCAGACGAAGGTCGCGGGCCTCGACGTCCTGCCGGCCAACATCGACCTGTCCGCCGCCGAGGTCCAGCTCGTCGGCGAGGTGGCGCGCGAGCAGATCCTGGCCCGCGTGCTGCGCCCGGTCATGGACGACTACGACGTCGTGATGGTCGACTGCCAGCCCTCGCTCGGGCTGCTGACCGTCAACGCGCTCACCGCCGCGCACGGGGTCGTCATCCCGCTCGAGTGCGAGTTCTTCGCGATGCGCGGCGTCGCCCTCCTCGTCGAGACGATCGAGAAGATCACCGACCGGCTCAACCCGCGGCTGACCATCGACGGCATCCTCGCGACGATGTACGACGGCCGCACGCTGCACTCCAAGGAGGTCGTCGCGAGCGTCGTCGAGCACTTCGGCGACCAGGTGTTCCACACCGTCATCTCGCGCACCGTGAAGTTCCCGGACGCCTCGCTGGCCGCCGAACCGCTCACGACCTACGACGGGGCGCACAAGGGCGCCGAGGCCTACCGCCAGCTCGCCCGCGAGCTCATCGCCCGCGGCGGGGCGGCCTGACCCGCATGTCCTCGCCCCCCGGGGCCGCGGAGCAGGAGGCGGTCGTCCCCGGCGGTGTCATCACCCGCCGGGCGGCGGCGACCCCGTTCGAGGTGCACCTCGAGAACTTCTCCGGCCCCTTCGACCTCCTCCTCGGGCTGATCAGCAAGCACAAGCTCGACATCACCGAGATCGCCCTCGCGTCGGTGACCGACGAGTTCATCGCGTTCATCCGCGCCGCGCGCGAGGGCGAGACCGAGTGGGACCTCTCGCAGGCCACCGAGTTCCTCGTCGTCGCCTCGACCCTGCTCGACCTCAAGGCCGCCCGGCTGCTGCCGCAGGCCGGCCCCGAGGACGAGGACGACCTCGCGCTCATCGAGGCCCGCGACATCCTCTTCGCGCGGTTGCTGCAGTACCGGGCCTTCAAGGACATCGCGCACACCTTCGGCGAGCGGATGGCCACCGCCGGCCGCCGCCAGCCGCGCTCGGTCGCGCTGGAGCCGCACCTGGCGGCCCTGCTCCCCGAGCTGGTCATGACCGTGACGCCCGAGCAGCTGGCGATGATCGCCGCGCGGGCGATGACCCCGAAGGCCCCGCCGACCGTCGGCCTGACCCACCTCCACGCGCCGCAGGTCAGCGTGCGCGAGCAGGCCGGGGTCATCGGCGCCCGGCTGCGCCGCGAGCGGGTCGCGTCCTTCCGCAGCCTCGTCGCGGACGCCGACAGCACGCTCGTCGTCGTCGCGCGCTTCCTCGCCCTCCTCGAGCTGTTCCGCGAGGCGGCCATCGGCTTCGAGCAGGCCGAGGCGCTCGGCGAGCTGACCGTGCGCTGGACCGGTCCGGAGGAGGGCGACATCGAGGTCACCGACGAGTTCGACGAGCCGCCGCCGGGCGAGGACGACCCGCCGGCCGACCCCGCACCCCCGAGCACCGAGGAGACCCCCGATGAGTGAGCCCGAGCCGGAGGTGGCCGCGGCCGCCCCCGACGCCGCACCGGAGGAGCAGCTGGCGCTGGACGTCGCCGAGTTCCCCGGCGGCATCCACGGCGCCCTCGAGGCGGTGCTCATGGTCGTCGACGAGCCGGTCACGACGCCGGCCCTCGCCTCGGCCCTCGAGCAGCCGGTCGCCGACGTCGAGGTGGCCCTCGCCGAGCTCGAGGACGGCTACACCGCCCAGAACCGCGGGTTCACGCTGCGCCAGGTCGGTGGCGGCTGGCGGATGTACAGCCGGCACGAGTACGCCCCGGTCGTCGAGCGGTTCGTCCTCGACGGCCAGCAGGCCCGGCTGACCCAGGCCTCGCTCGAGACGCTGGCCGTCATCGCCTACCGGCAGCCGGTCTCCCGCTCGCGCGTCGCCGCGGTGCGCGGGGTCAACGTCGACGGCGTCATCCGCACGCTCCTCACCCGCGGGCTCATCGAGGAGGTCGGCCAGGATCACGAGTCCACGGCCACCCTCTACGGCACGACGTCGTACTTCCTCGAGCGCCTCGGGCTGCAGTCCCTCGAGGAGCTGCCCGCCCTCGCCCCCTACCTGCCGGAGGTCGACGTGCTGGACGAGATCGCCGAAGGAGGCCGGGGATGACCCCGCCGAAGGGCCGGGGCGGCCAGCGCTCCGGGGACCGCCAGCAGCGGCCGCGCGGCGCCGGGGGAGCCGGCCGCGGGGGTGGCAACACCCGGCGCAGCCAGCCGACCCGGCCCAAGCCCGAGCCGCAGCGCCCGGTCGTCGACGTCCACGACCCCGACGGCGTCCGCCTGCAGAAGCTGCTCGCCGCGGCCGGCGTCGGCTCACGTCGGGTCTGCGAGGACCTCATCAGCCAGGGCCGCGTCGAGGTCGACGGCCAGGTGGTGCGCGAGCTCGGGGTCCGGATCCGGGCCACCCAGGTGGTCCACGTCGACGGTGAGCGGGTGCAGCTCGACGAGTCGCGGGTCTACCTCGCCTTCAACAAGCCGCTCAACGTCGTCACCTCGATGAGCGACGAGCTCGGCCGGGTCGACATCGGCGACTACTTCGGGGACCGCAAGGAGCGGCTCTTCCACGTCGGCCGGCTCGACGCCGACACCGAGGGCCTGCTGCTGCTGACCAACGACGGCGACCTCGCCCACCGGCTGCAGCACCCGCGCTACGGCGTCCTCAAGACCTACCTGGCGCAGATCCCCGGCCCGGTGCCGCGCGACCTGGGCCGGCGGCTGCGCGAGGGCGTCGAGCTCGAGGACGGCCCGGTCGCGGTCGACTCCTTCAAGGTCGTCGACTCCCAGCCGGGCAAGGCCATCGTCGAGGTCGTCCTCCACGAGGGGCGCAAGCACATCGTCCGGCGGATGCTCGCCGAGGTGGGCCACCCGGTCCAGTCCCTCGTGCGGACGCAGGTCGGGCCGGTGCGCCTCGGCGACACCAAGCCGGGCAAGTTCCGGGCGCTGTCGAGCACGGAGGTCGCGGCGCTCTACAAGGCCGCCGGTCTCTGATGCGCGTCCACGTCGTCGGCACCGGGCTGATCGGCACCTCCCTGGGCCTCGCGCTGACGCGGCACGGCGACGAGGTGACCCTCGAGGACGCCGTCCCGACGCATGCGGCGCTGGCCCGCGACCTCGGGGCCGGCCGGCTCCCGGCCCCCGGGGAGGAGCTCTCGCCCGACCTCGTCGTCGTCGCCGCGCCGCCGGACGTCACCGCGGCCTGCGTGCTCTCGGCGCTCGAGCGGTGGCCGGCCGCCGGCGTCACCGACGTCGCGTCGGTCAAGGGGGCCGTCCTCGCCGCGCTGAGGGCGGCGGGCGCCGACCTCGCCCGCTACTGCGGCTCGCACCCGATGGCGGGGCGCGAGCGGTCCGGCGCGGTGTCGGGCCGGCACGACCTCTTCGACGGCCGCGCGTGGGTGCTCACCCCGACCGACGAGACGCCGCCCG
>JACXUW010000337.1 GCA_014763705.1 Micrococcales bacterium
GCCCTGCTCGGTCCCCTCGGGGGCCGGCTCGCCGCCTCGGCCCGGTCGGTGGCGCGGTCCGAGGCCGACCCGTGAGGCCCGAGGAGGGGAGCGGCTCGGTCCTCGTCGTGGGCGCGCTCGGCGCCCTGGTCGCCGTCCTCGCCGGGGCGCTGGTCCTCGCCGGAGCCGTGCGCGACGTCCATCGCGCGCAAGGGGCCGCCGACCTCGCGGCGCTCGCCGCGGCCCGCCCGCTCGTCGTCGGCGGCGCTCCCGACTGCGGCGTGGCGGCGGAGGTGGCCGGCGCCAACGGGGCGGTGCTGGAACGATGCTCCGTCCTGGCCGACGGGAGCGTCGTCGTCGAGGTGGTGGTGCGCCGCTCGGGAGCGGTCAGGTGGCCTGGGGTCCCCGACGACGCGGTCTCCCGTGCCCGGGCCGGGCTCGAGGCCGTGGGCCCGGGGCCGTGACCCGCCGCGTCAGGGGTCGCTCAGGCGCGCGGCGGCTCGACCCGGGTGTCGGGCTCGACCCGGGTCTGGGGCTCGGTGCGCCCTTCGGCGACCTCGGCCCGGCGCCGAGCGGTCTCGGTCGCGACGTGCTGCTCGGCGACGCGCTCGTCGGCCTGCTGGCGCAGTGCCGCGGTCTCCTGCTCGTGGCGGGCGCGCTCCTCGGCGAGCTGGCGCTCGCGGGCCTCGACCTCCTCCTTCATCCGCTGCTGCTCGGCGAGGCGCTGCTCCTCGGCGAGACGGTCCGCCTCGCGGGCCTGGACGCGGCGGCGGTGACCCCGACGCAGGCCGCCGCGCAGCACGGCCCAGCCGAGCCAGAACAGGGTGATGACGACCATGCCGGAGACGAGGAACACGACCGGCGGGAGGTTGACGGTGCCGCCGAGGACGTTGATCGCCACGGGGTCCTCGAGGCGCACCGCGCCGACGACGAGCAGTGCTCCGGCCCCGAGGGCGACGACGACGAGGATGACACCGAGGAGGACCATGGCTCGCAGGCTACCCCGGTGACCAGCGGCGGAGCGCGTTCGGGACGTCCGGGTCCGGCCGTCCGAACCGGCCGGGGCGAGGGTCGCCGGTACCGGTCCGTGCCGTGCGTGGCGCCACTCGTCCGGGGAGCGCTGCGGCGGTCAGCCCGCCGCGGCGAGGGCCAGCTCGAGGACGACGACGGCGCCCGCCTTGTCGAGCGGCTCGTTGCCGTTGCCGCACTTCGGCGACTGCACGCACGCCGGGCAGCCGCTCGGGCACGGACACCCGAGCACGGCGTCACGGGTGGCCCGCACCCACGCCTCGAACGCGACGAACGCCCGCTCGGCGAAGCCCGCGCCGCCGGGGTACCCGTCGAAGACCATGACCGTCGGCAGCCCGGTGTCGGGGTGCAGCGCCGTCGAGACCCCGCCGACGTCCCACCGGTCCGAGGTGGCGACGAGCGGCAGCATCCCGATGGCCGCGTGCTCGGCGGCGTGGAGGGCCCCCGGCACCGCCGCCTCCGCGACCCCCGCCGCGAGGAGGACGTCCGGGTCCACGGTCCACCACACCGCCTTCGTCGTCAGCGACCGCTCCGGCAGGTCGAGGGGGTGCCTGCCGATCACCTCGCCGCTCGGCAGCCGCCTGGAGAAGCCGGTGACCCGGCCCGTGACGCGCACCGACCCGAAGGACGCCCGCACCCGGGCCCGCTCGGCCACCCGGTCGGTGCCGAGGATGTCGAAGCGGCTCACCGACTCCGCCTGGGTCGACCAGCCGGGGTCGCCCCGGACCACGTGCGCCGCGCGCGCCTCGAGGTCGAGCTCGGTGACGACCCACGTCTCGCCCTGGTGGAGGTGCACGGCTCCGGTGTGCACCTGCGCGTGGGCGGCGGCCTCGTCGACGGTGCCGATGACCCGCCCGGTCCGGGTCTCGACGACGGCGACGACGTCGCTGGCCCCGCGGAGCGAGATGTGCTCGGCCGGCCGGTCCTCGCGCGCCCAGAACCACCCGGTCGGCCGCCGGCGCAGGATGCCGTTCGCGACGAGCACCGAGAGCAGCCCGCGCGCTCCCGGCCCGAACAGCTCGAGGTCGGCCTCACCCAGCGGCAGCTCGGCCGCGGCCGCCGCGAGGTGCGGTGCGAGGACGTGCGGGTTCTCCGGGTCGACGACCGTCGTCTCGACCGGCGTCCCGAAGATCGCCTCGGGGTGGCGCATGAGGTAGGTGTCGAGCGGGTCGTCGGCCGCGACGAGGACGGCGAGGGACTCGCCACCGGAGCGCCCGGCCCGGCCGGCCTGCTGCCAGAGGCTGGCCCGCCGTCCGGGCCACCCCGCGACGAGCACCGCGTCGAGGCCGCTGACGTCGATGCCGAGCTCGAGCGCGGTGGTCGCCGCGAGCCCACGCAGCGACCCCTGCCGCAGACCGCGCTCGAGCGTGCGGCGGTCCTGCGGGAGGTACCCCCCGCGGTAGGCGGCCACCGCCTCGACCGAGGTCGGGTCGAGGGCCTCGAGACGCCGCCGCGCCCCCGTCGCCAGGGCCTCCGCGCCCGCCCGGCTGCGGGCGAAGGCCACGGTCTGCACCCCGTGCCCGACGAGGTCGGCGAGCAGCTCCGCCGCCTCGGTCGTCGCGGAGCGGCGCTCGCCGTCCGCTCCGGTCACCGGCTCCCACAGCGCGAACGTCATGGCCCCCCGGGGGGAGCCGTCACTCGTCACCGCCCGCACGGGGAGCCCGGTGAGGCGGGACGCGTGGCCCGCGGGGTCGCTGACCGTCGCCGAGGCGAGGACGAACGTGGGCGTGGCGCCGTAGCGCCCCGCGACCCGACGCAGCCGGCGCAGCACCGCCGCCACGTGCGCGCCGAAGACCCCCCGGTACACGTGGCACTCGTCGACGACGACGTAGCGCAGGTCGCGCAGGAACCGCGACCACCGCTCGTGGCCGGGCAGCAGCGAGTGGTGGAGGAGGTCGGGGTTGGTGAGGACGAGGTTCGCGTGCTCGCGCACCCACCGCCGCTCGTCCGGCGGGGTGTCGCCGTCGTAGGTCGCCGCGCGCACCCCCGGCACGGCGAGCGCCTCGACGCGGGCCAGCTGGTCGGCGGCCAGCGCCTTGGTCGGCGCGAGGTAGAGCGCCGTCGGGCCGCGCACCCCACCCCGCTCGGCGCCCTCGACCACCGACCCGAGGACCGGCACGAGGTAGCCGAGGCTCTTCCCGGACGCCGTCCCGGTGGCCAGCACGACGTGCTCGCCGGCCGTCGCGAGGTCGATCGCCTCGCGCTGGTGGCTCCACGGGCGCGAGATCCCCCCGGCGAGCAGGGCCGAGAGGAGGGCCGGCGCGAGGTCGTCCGGCCACTGCGCGAGGCGCGCCGACCGGGCCGGGATCGACTCGACGTGGACCAGCCGGCCCTCGGGTCCGGCCCGGGCGAGTCGGGCGAGGTGCTGGGCTGGGCTGGACACGGCCGTTACGGTAATCCTTGGTCCCGACCACCCCCGGTCGTGACCAGCACGACCCGAGCCTGAGCCACCCGAGGAGCCTGACGCGTGGAGCTCTCCGTCACGACGTCCCACCACGACGACGTCAGCGTCGTCACGGCCGAGGGGGAGGTCGACGTGTACACCGCGGCGCAGCTGCGCCAGACGCTCGACCAGGAGATCGCCGACGGGCGCACCAAGGTCGTCGTCGACCTCGACAAGGTCACCTTCCTCGACTCCACCGGCCTCGGCGTCCTCGTCGGCCGGCTCAAGCTGGTCCGCAACGACGGCGGCTGGCTGCGCATCGTCTGCTCGAGCGAGCGCATCCTCCGGGTCTTCCGGATCACCGGGCTCGACAAGGTCTTCGGCATCCACGACAGCCTCGACGACGCGCTCGCGGCCTGACCCTCCGCAGGCCCGCCCGAGACGGGGACACCGGACCCGGGTGAGCGGCCTGCGGCAAACCTCCGTCCCACGTCAGGCAGTGTGAACCGCGTCACCCCCGCCCGGGTGGGCGGGGGTGACGCGGTTCACACTGCCTGACGTGGGACGGAGGTTTGC
>JACXUW010000338.1 GCA_014763705.1 Micrococcales bacterium
CGTCAACACCGACGACGGGCACGGCCACCCGCCGCTCACCCCCTGAGCCGTAGGTCCCGCCCGAGGATGGCACCGAGCCGCCCGACCTCCTCGTCGAGCATGTGCCGCATCCAGCGGTCGCGCATGTCGAGGGTCACGGGGAAGGGCGCGTGCCGCATCCGCAGCCGGGGGTGGCCACGCTCCTCGCTGTACGTGCTCGGCCCGCCGAAGTACTGGGTGAGGAACATCCGCAGCCGGCGCTCCGCCGGCGCGAGGTCCTCCTCCGGGTAGAGCGCCCGCAGCGGCGGGTCGGCGGCCACGCCCTCGTAGAAGGCGTGGACCAGCCGCTCGAAGGTGGGGGCGCCGCCGACCTCCTCGTAGAGGCTCACGAGTGGGCCCCCGTCGAGAACGGCGGCAGCGGCGGGCCCTGGATGCCGTGGGCGTCGAAGGCGAGTTTGATGCGGGTGCGCAGCTCGCGCTGGACGCCGAAGTTCTCGCCCGGCAGGCACTTCGCGAGCACCCGCACGGTGACGGTCTGCCCGGTGATCGAGTCGACGCCGAGGACGGTCGGCGGCTCGAGGAGCTTCTCGGACCACGTCGGGTCGTTGCCGAAGGCCTCCGCCGCGGCGCGGACGACGCCGAGGACGTTCTCGATGTCCTCGAGGTAGGAGACCGGCATGTCGACCCACGCGGCCGAGTAGCCCTGCGACCGGTTGCCGATCCGGACGATCTCGCCGTTGCGGACGTACCAGGTGATGCCGTCGGCGTCGCGCAGCCGGGTGACCCGGAGGGTGACCTCCTCGACGGTGCCGATCGCCTCGCCGGTGTCGATGACGTCGCCGACGCCGTACTGGTCCTCGAAGATCATGAAGATCCCGGAGAGGAAGTCCTTGACGAGGCTCTGCGCGCCGAAGCCGAGGGCCACCCCGCCGACGCCCGCGGACGCGAGCAGCGGCCCGAGCGGGAGCCCGACGAGGGCCATCACGGTGAGCACCGTGACGATCCCGACGACGAAGGTCGAGATGCTCCGCAGCAGCGACCCCATCGTCTCGACCCGCTGCCGGTGCCGCTCGCCGGCGAGCCCGGTGGCCGTCGCGAGGACGCGCCCGGCACCCCCCGCCGTGGCCAGGCGCGCGGCCGTGCGCGAGGTCATCGTCGCGACGACCCGGCCGATGAAGCGGTGCAGCGCCCACCGGGCGACGAACCCGAGCAGGAGGACGACGAGCACCCGGATGCCGTCGGTGAGCAGCCACCGCTGCACCGTGTCCCAGTACGTGCTCACCGTCTTCGCGTCGAGGGTGAAGGGGTCGAGGGCGAGCAGGGCGGTCACGGCATCAGTCACGGGCATCACGCTCCTGGGCGGCGAGGGCGCGGACCACCGGGTCGCGGTTCTCGGCGACCAGGCGGCGCAGCGCGGCGGGGGCGTCGGCGCGCTCGTCGAGCCACGACTGCGTCGCCTCGAGCAGTGCGGCGTCGGCGAGCGGCCGGGGGTAGAAGCCGAGGACGAGGGCCTCGACGAGGGCGTGCGAGCCCTTGGCCTCGACGGTGTCGAGCATCGCGTGGTAGCGGGCCACGTACGGACGCAGCAGCTCGGCGGGCGTGCCGGCCCGGCTGAACCCGAGGCCGGTCGCGTCGACGACGGCGTTCGGCAGGCCGCTCTCCTCGACACTCGTGCGCCACGCGCGCTCCTTGGCCTGCGCGGTCGGGACGGCCGCGAGGGTGCGGGCGGCGCGCTCGCGGGCCGTCGCGGTGTCCTCGCGGGCCCGTTCGGCGGCGACCTCCTCGTCCGAGGAGTCACCGGCCGCGGCGAGCGCGGTGAGCAGCGTCCAGCGCATCTCGAAGTCGACGTCGAGGCCGTCGAGCACCTCGGTGCCCTCGTAGAGGCCGCGCAGCGTCGTCGTGTCGTCGCCCGCCGTCGTGAACGCGGCGGCTGCCATGACGAGCTGGAGCTGCGCGTCACTGCCGGGGGCGGCAGCCCGCGCCACCTCCCACAGCCGGTCGCGGGTCGCGGTGCGGGTGGCCTCGCGGTGCTCCGGCGCGGTGTAGGAGAAGACCGCCGTGCGCAGCTGGACGAGCAGGGTGCGCAGCAGGGTGGAGTCGCTCTCGCCGGGCAGGCTGGCCAGGACGAGGTCGACGAACCGGCGCGCGCCCATCTCGGCCTCGCGGGTCATGTCCCACGCCGAGGCGAGGACGAGCGCGCGGGGGAGGGACTCGGTGAAGCCGCGCGGGTGGGCCAGGGCGGTGGCGAGCGAGCGCTCGTCGAGCCGGATCTTCGCGTAGGCGAGGTCCTCGTCGTTGACGAGGAGGAGGTCGGGCTGCTCGCGACCGACGAGCTCGGGCACCTCGGTGCGCTCGCCGTCGACGTCGAGCTCGAGGAGGTCGGTGCGGTGCAGCGCGCCGTCGCGGACCTCGTAGAGCCCGATGCCGAGGCGGTGCGGGCGCAGCGTCTCGTAGCCCTCGGCGAAGGTCTGCTCGACGGCCGCCGCGCTGATGCGTCCGTACTCGTCGACCTCGAGGACCGGGCGCAGCGTGTTGACGCCCGCGGTCTCGAGCCACAGGCGCGACCACGCGCGCAGGTCACGGCCGGAGGTGGCCTCGAGCTCGGTCAGCAGGTCGTCGAGGGTCGTGTTGCCCCAGGCGTGGGTGCGGAAGTAGGTGCGCAGCCCCTCACGGAAGGCGTCGCGGCCGACGTAGGCGACGAGCTGCTTGAGGACCGAGGCGCCCTTGGCGTAGGTGATGCCGTCGAAGTTGACCTCGACGTCCTGGAGGTCGCGGATCTCGGCGACGATCGGGTGCGTCGTCGAGAGCTGGTCCTGGCCGTAGGCCCAGTCCTTCTCGTAGGTGCCGAACGTGGTCCACGCGTCGGTCCATTCGGTCGCCTCGGCCTGGCACGTCGTCGAGGCCCACTCGGCGAAGGACTCGTTGAGCCACAGGTCGTTCCACCACCGCATCGTCACGAGGTCGCCGAACCACATGTGCGCCAGCTCGTGGAGGACGGTGAGGGCGCGGCGCTCGACGAGGGCGTCGGGCACCCGCGAGCGGAAGACGTAGACCTCGGCGATGGTGACGCAGCCCGCGTTCTCCATCGCCCCCATGTTGTACTCCGGCGAGAAGAGCTGGTCGTACTTCGCGAACGGGTAGGCGCAGTCGAACTCCTCCTCGAAGAAGGCGAAGCCCTGCTTGGTCACCTCGAAGAGGTTGTCGGCGTCGAGGTACGGCGTGAGCGAGCGGCGGCAGAAGATGCCGAGCGGCACCTCGCCGGCCCGCGTCGTCACCGTGTCGCGGACGACGTCGTAGGGGCCGGCGACGAGGGCGGTGATGTAGCTCGAGATGCGTGGCGTGCGCTCGAAGGCCCACGTGGCGGTGCCCTCGCCGGCCGGCCGCGGCTGCGGGGTCGGGGAGTTGGACACGACCTGCCAGTGCGCCGGCGCGGTGACCGTGAAGCCGAACTCGGCCTTGAGGTCGGGCTGCTCGAACACGGGGTACATCCGCCGGCTGTCCGGCACCTCGAACTGCGTGTAGAGGTAGACCTCGTCGTCGACCGGGTCGACGAAGCGGTGCAGCCCCTCGCCGGTGTTCGTGAACCGGCCGGTCGCGCGCACGACGACCTCGTTCTGCTCGGCGAGCCCGGTGAGGCGGACCCGGCTGTCGGCGTAGTGCGTCGCGGGGTCGAGCTCGGCGCCGTTGACGGTGATCGACTCGACCGAGGCGCCGACGAAGTCGAGGAAGGTCTCCGCGCCCGGTGTGCTGCACGAGAACCGGATGGTGCTCGTCGTCGGGAAGGTCTCCGCGCTCGCCGTGACGTCGAGGACGACGTCGTGGGTGTCGACGGTGACGAGGGCCGAGCGGGTGGCGGCCTCGTCGCGCGTGAGGTTCGTGCCGGGCACGGGGGGCTCCTGTCGTCCTGTGCGATGAGGGCGCCCGGTCCGGGCGCCCCGCGGCTCATCCTGTCACGGTGCGGGACCAC
>JACXUW010000339.1 GCA_014763705.1 Micrococcales bacterium
TACCTGCTGATCCTCCCCACCCTCCTCCTCCTGCTCGCCGCCCTCGGCTACCCCATCGGCTGGCAGCTCGTGACGAGCCTGCGCAAGTTCGGTCTCGCACAGCAGTTCGGCCAGCCGCCGGAGTGGGTGGGTCTCGACAACTACGCCCGCCTCGTCACGGACCCGACGCTGTGGGCCGTCGTCCTGCGCTCGGTCGTCTTCTGCCTCGTCACGGCCCTGGTCACCGTCGTCGTCGGCGCCGCCGTGGCGGTCCTCATGAACTCGCTCGACCGCTGGCCCCGCCTCGTCCTGCAGGTCTCGATGCTCCTCGCGTGGGCGATGCCCGTCGTCGCCGCGATGACCGTGTGGATCTGGATCGTCGACTGGCGCCGCGGCCTGCTCAACTGGCTCCTCGTGCACGTCGGGGTCGACGGCGCCGCGGGACACAACTGGCTCGCCCAGCCCCTCTCCTTCTTCGTCGTCGCGTCGGCCGTCGTCGTGTGGATGAGCGTGCCGTTCGTCGCACTGAGCATCTACGCCGGGCTGACCCAGGTCGGCACCGAGGTCGTCGAGGCCGCGATGCTCGACGGGGCCGGCGGCTGGCAGCGGCTGCGCCACATCCACGCCCCGCTCATCGCCCCCGTGCTCTCGATCGTCATGCTGCTGCAGATCATCTGGGACCTGCGGGTGTTCACCCAGGTTCGCCTGCTCCAGGACGCGGGATCGGTCGCCAACGAGACCAACCTGCTCGGCACGTACGTCTACCAGCTGGGCACCGGCAAGGGCGACTTCGGCACGGCGAGCGCGGTGAGCGTGCTCATGCTGCTGCTCACCGTCGCCCTCAGCTGGTACTACGTCCGCTCGCTCATGACCGAGGAGTCCTGATGCGCCGCTCCCGCACCTCCCGCGTGCTGCTCACCGTCCTCGCCCTCGCGGTCTCGGCGGTCTGGGCCTTCCCGGTCTACTGGATGCTCAACTCGGCCTTCCTGCCGAACGTCGTGCTCCAGTCCACGACACCGACCTTCCTGCCGCTCGGGGGCTCGCTCGACAACTTCGGTGCGGTCGTCGGGGACCCCGCGTTCGTCCGCGCACTGTCCGTCTCGCTCGTCGTGACCCTGACCACCGTGTTCGCCGCCCTCGCCGTGGCCTTCCTCGGGGCGCTCGCGGTGAGCCGCTTCCGGTTCCGCGGACGGGTCTCCTTCGTGCTCGCCCTGCTCCTCATCCAGATGCTGCCCGCCGAGGGCCTGTTCATCGCGCAGTACAAGATGATGAGCTCGCTCGGGCTGCTCAACCGCTCGCTCGCCCTGGCCGTCCTCTACACGGCTGCGGTCGTGCCCTTCACGATCTGGATGCTGCGCGGCTTCGTCGCCGGCGTGCCGGCCGACCTCGAGGAGGCGGCGATGGTCGACGGCCTCTCGCGCACCCAGGCCTTCCTGCGGATCACCTTCCCGCTGTTGGCTCCCGGGCTCGTGGCCTCCGGCGTGTACGCGTTCCTCCAGGCGTGGAACGAGTTCACCGTCGCCCTCGTCGTCATGACCGAGCAGCAGTCGCGCACCCTGCCGCTCTGGCTGCGCGGGTTCGTCCAGGCGAGCGCCAGCCGGGAGACCGACTGGGGCCAGGTGATGGCCGCCTCCACCCTCGTCGCCGTGCCGGTCATCGTCTTCTTCCTCGTCGTGCAGGGCCGGATGAGCAGCGGGCTCGTGGGCGGGGCGGTCAAGGGATGACGCTCGCGCAGGACGTCACCGCCGTCCTCCAGCCCGGCTTCGTCGGGACCGCGGTGCCGGCGTGGCTGCGCGCCGCGCGGTCCGACGGCCTCGTCTCGGTGTGCCTCTACGGCGACAACGTCGGCCCCGGCGGCGGTGTGGCCGAGGTCTGTTCGGCCCTCCGTTCCGAGCTGCCCGGACTCCTCGTCGCCGCCGACGAGGAGGGCGGCGACGTCACGCGGCTGCACTACCCGGGTGGGTCCACGGCCGTGGGCAACGCCGTGCTCGGCCGGCTCGACGACGAGGCCGCGACCCGCCGCTCGGCGGCCGGTATCGGCGGCGAGCTGGCCGCGCTCGGCATCGGGCTCGACCTCGCGCCGGTCGTCGACGTCAACTCCGTCGCGGAGAACCCCGTCATCGGGGTCCGGTCCTTCGGAGCCGACCCGGACGCCGTCGCCCGGCACACCGCGGCCTGGGTCGAGGGCCTGCAGTCGACCGGCGTCGCGGCCTGCGCCAAGCACTTCCCGGGGCACGGCGACACGGTCGCCGACTCGCACCACGACCTGCCGCGGGTGGACGCACCCGTCGCCGTGCTGCGGGCCCGAGAGCTGGTGCCGTTCGCCGCCGCGGTCCGGGCCGGGGTCGAGTGCGTCATGACCTCGCACATCGTCGTCACCGCGCTCGACCCCGGCCGGCCGGCGACGTTCTCCCCCCTCGTCCTGCGGGTGCTCCGGGAGGACCTCGCCTTCGAGGGTGTCCTCGTCAGCGACGCCCTCGACATGGCGGGCGCGAGTGCGGAGACCGGCATCCCCGAGGCGGCGGTGCGAGCCCTCGCCGCCGGGGTCGACCTGCTGTGCCTCGGCTCCGCCACGGGTGGCGAGCAGCTCGACGCCGTGCGCGCGCACGTCCTCGGGGCGGTGGCCACCGGGCGGCTCGAGGCGTCCCGGGTCTCCGAGGCAGCCGCTCGGGTTCGCCGCCTGGCCGACCGGCGGCTCGATGCCGGTGCCCCGGCGACCGCGACCGTGCCGGACGCCGCCACCGCCCGGGCCTTCACCCTCACCGACCACGCTCGTCGCTTCGCCGCCGGGACGGCCCCTCTCGCGGTCGTCCAGGTCGCGAGCGGCAGCAACCTCGCCGTCGGCGCGGTCGCGTGGGGTCCGGCGGCGCTCGACGCCACGGTCCGCGAGGACGAGGTGCGCCCGTGCGACCGGGTCGCCGTCGTCGGCCGCGGCGTCGGCCCGGACCATCCGGCCCGCGCGGTCGTCGCCCGGCTGCGCGCAGCCGGGCACGAGGTGGTCCTCGTGGACTGCGGCTGGCCGCGCGGCGGCGCCGACGTCGAGACCTGGGGGTCCTCCCCGGCCGTCGCCCGCGCGCTGCTCGGCGTGCTCCGGGGCGAGATCCGGCCGTGAGGCTCGGCATCGACGTCGGCGGGACGAAGACCGCCGCGGTCGTCCTCGACGCCGACGGCGGGGTGGTCTCGCACGTCGCCGCGCCCTCCGGCCACGGTCCCGACGGGACCCTCGCGGTCGCCCTCGACATCGCGGGACGGGCGGCCTCGGTCGTCGGCGGCTGGGCGGGCGTCGACCGCGTCGGGGTGTGCATGCCCGGCCTCGTCGACCCGGTCTCCGGCTGGGCCCGGCACGCGGTCAACCTGGGCGTCGAGGCCCTCGACCTCGCCGGCGGTGTCGAGGCCGCGTGCGGACTGCGGCCCGGCGTCGACAACGACGTCAAGGCGGCCGCCCTCGGGGCCCTCCACTGGTCCCCGCCCGGCTCACCCGTGGCCCGGGCGGCTTACCTCAACGCCGGCACCGGGCTCGCCGCCGCCCTCGTCGACGGCGACACGGTGCTGCGGGGCGTCGACGGCGTGGCCGGAGAGCTCGGCCACCTGCCGGTGGGCACCGGCGTGCCGTGCTCGTGCGGGCAGACCGGCTGCCTCGAGACTGTCGCCTCGGGCTCGGCCCTCCACCGGTTGTGGCCCGGCGAACCGGCGGACCTCTTCCCCGCCGCCGCCTCCGGTGAGGCCGCGGCCCTCGAGGTCGTCGCCACCCTCGCCGGCGGACTGGGGCTGGCCGTGCAGGTCCTCGTCCTCGCCGGCGCCGAGCTCGTCCTCGTCGGGGGTGGGCTCGCGCGCGACCGGGAGGCGCTGGAGCGGGCGGTCCGGGCGGACCTGCGCGACCGCAGCGCCGCCTCGCCGTTCCTCGCCCGGCTCGACCTCGCCGACCGGGTGACGGTCCTCGACGGCACGGCCCCGCTCGCGGCCG
>JACXUW010000340.1 GCA_014763705.1 Micrococcales bacterium
CGGGCGACGAGGGCGTCGCGGACGTCCTCGCGCACCGGCACGGCGGCGACCTCGACGCTCGGGTCCTCCGCGGTCGGGAGGTCCTTGAGCGAGTGCACCGCGAGGTCGACCCGGCCGTCGGTGAGCGCCTCACGCAGCGCGGAGACGAAGACTCCGGTGCCGCCGAGCTGGGCGAGCGGGGTCGTCCGGTCACGGTCGCCGTCGGTCGTCACCTCGACGAGCTCGACGTCGTGACCGAGGGCGCGCAGCCGGTCGGCGACCCAGCTCGACTGGGTCGTCGCGAGCGCCGAGCGGCGGGTCCCGAGGCGGAGGCTGGTCATCCGTCCTCCCCGAGGGCCGGCGGGATCTGCGACGGCGCGCTGACGAGCGAGACGTCGCGCGGGTCGAGGTCGAACAGCTCGGACAGGGCGCGGGCGTAGCTGCCGCCCCGGCCGTCGCGGGCCAGCTCCTTGACCCGCACCGTCGGGGTGTGCAGCAGCTTGTCGACGACGCGCTCGACCGCCCGGCGCACCTCGGCCCGCTCGGCCTCCCCCATCCCGGGGGTGCGCCGCTCGAGCCGCTCGAGCTCGACGTCGACGAGCTCGCCGGCGCGGGCGCGCAGCGCGGTGACGGTGGGGGCGACGGCCTGCGCGGACCGCTGGACGAGGTAGGTCGCGACCTCGGCGGTGACCAGCTCGCGGGCCAGCGCGACCTGGGGGGCCGACCCGGCCTCGGCGAGGTCCTCGCCGAGCTCGGCGAGTCCGACCCGGGTCGCGCCGTCGAGGTCGGCGACCGCGAGGTCGACGTCGTGCGGGAGGGCGAGGTCGACGTACACCTGCGGGCGGCCGCCGCGGGCCTCGAGGGCGCGGGTGACGTGGCCGGCCGTGACGACCCGGCCACGGGCGCCGGTCGAGGCGATGACGAGGTCGGCCTGCGCGAGGGCGGAGTCGAGGTCGGCCAGCGGACGGGCGGTGCCCCCGACCCGCTCGGCCACGCCGACGGCGCGGTCGGGGTTGCGGTTGGCGACGACGACCTCGGCCGCACCGTGCCGGGCCACGGTGGCCGCGGCGAGGGCGCCCATGCCGCCGGCGCCCACGACAAGGACGCGGTGGGCGCCGAGTCCCCCGAGGACCGCCTCGGCGCGGGTGATCCCGGCCTGGACGAGGGAGCCGCTCACGAGGTCGATCTCGGTCTCGGAGTGCACGCGCTTGGCCACCCGGAGCGCCTGCTGGAGCAGGGCGTTGAGCGCCGGGCCGACGTGCCCGTGCTTCTGGGCCCGCGAGAGCGCGCGCCGCACCTGGCCGAGGATCTGGGCCTCGCCGACGGCCATCGAGTCCAGCCCGGCGGCGACGGTGAAGGCGTGCGCGATGCCGCGGTCCTCGTAGTGGACGTAGAGGTGCGGCTGGAGCTCGGCGCGCTCGACCGAGCACGCGGCCGCGAGGGCGTGCGTGATGTCGACGAGCGCGCCGTGGAAGGTGAGGCTCTCGGCGTAGACCTCGGTGCGGTTGCACGTCGAGAGGACGACGGCCTCGGTGACGTGCTCGGAGCGGAGCACGGCCTCCTCGAGAGCAGTCGCGGTGTGGCCGTCGAGCGCCACCGACTCGAGCAGCCCGAGGGGCGCGCCGTGGTGGGAGAGGCCGAGGACGACGAGGCTCACGGCGCCACCGCCTCGGCGACGGCCAGCCGCTGGCCGTGGAAGGCGAGGATCTGCAGCTCGGTGGAGAGGTCGACCTTGCGGACGACGACGTCGTCGGGGACCGCGAGCACGACCGGCGCGAAGTTGAGGACCGAGCGGATGCCGGCGGCGACGAGCTCGTCGCACGCCTCCTGGGCGCCCTCCGACGCGGTCGCGATGACGCCGATGGCCAGCCCGTCGCGCTCGACGAGCCCGGGCAGGTCGGACATCGGGCGGACCGGGCAGCCCGCGATCTCCTCGCCGACGACGCGCTCGTCGTGGTCGAGGAGGGCGATGACCCGGAAGCCGCGCTCGGCGAAGCCGCGGTAGGCGGCCAGCGCGCGGCCGAGGTTGCCCATCCCGACGATGGCGACCGGCCAGTCCTGGGTGAGCCCGAGGGCGGCCGCGATCTCGGACGCGAGCCGCTCGACGTCGTAGCCGACCCCGCGCACGCCGTAGCTGCCGAGGTAGGACAGGTCCTTGCGCAGCATCGCGGAGCTGACGCCCGCGGCGAGCGCGAGCTCCTCGGAGCTGACCGACGCGATGCCCTCACCGGCCAGGGCGGTCAGGGCCCGCAGGTACCCCGGCAGACGGGCCACCGACGCCTCCGGGACGCCCCGGCGGGTGGCTGCTGCGGCGGACACGTGCGGTCACCGACTCCTTTCGCGGGTCACGGGCTGCGGCTGGTGGCGCGGCCGTGGGCCGCGCGGTCGCCCGCGGTAAACCCCGACAGCCTACGACTTTGTGAAGGGAGGCACAAAGTTGCGCGAGACCCGGTGACGTGCCTCACCACCAGCGTGTGCTAGTGCGGTCAACGCGTGAGGGACCCGGGTGCTTCCCCGCGGGGAGGGGCGACGAGCGCGGCCCGCAGCCGGGGCTCGTCGACCCGCCAGAAGTCGTGCTGCCGGCCGTCGACGAGGGTGACCGGCACCTCCTCCGACCACCGCTCGAGCAGGCCGGGGTCGGCGTCGACGTCGAGCTCGCGCCAGCCGACGC
The DNA here is from genome assembly GCA_014763705.1 of Micrococcales bacterium. GTDB lineage: Bacteria > Actinomycetota > Actinomycetes > Actinomycetales > Dermatophilaceae > Phycicoccus. The sequence continues at coordinate 2,651 of JACXUW010000340.1, forward strand.
CGAGCTCCGCGCAGACCCGCGCCACCGTCTCCCGGGCGGCCGTGCACAGGTGGCAACCCTCCCGGGTGACGAGGGTGACGCGCGGCGCGGTGCTCATCGGCCGGGCCCTCAGAAGAACACCGAGCGACGCTGCATGAGCAGCGTGTAGAGGGTCTGCTGGATGGTCTCGCGGACCTGGTCGGTGAGGTCGAAGACGAGCATCGGGTCCTCGGCGGCGCCGTCCTCGTGCCCGGCGGTCTCGATCGGGGTGCCGAACTCGATGATCCACTTGCTCGGCAGCGGGACGAGCCCGAGCGGCCCGAGCCACGGGAAGGTCGGGGTGACCGGTGCGTACGGCAGCCCGAGCAGCCGCGCGAGGGTGCCCATGTTGCCGATGATCGGGGCGATCTCCTCGGCCCCGACGACCGAGCACGGGATGATCGGGACGCCGGCCGCGAGCGCCGCCGAGACGAAGCCGCCCCGGCCGAAGCGCTGCAGCTTGTAGCGCTCGCTGAACCGCTTGCCGGTGCCCTTGAAGCCCTCGGGGAAGACGCCGACGAGCTCTCCCCGGGCGAAGAGCCGCTCGGCGTCCTCGTTCGTCGCGAGGGTCGAGCCCGAGCGCCGGGCCGTCGTGCCGACGAACGGGGTCCGGAAGACGAGGTCGGCGCCGAGCGCGCGCATGGTGCGCCGGGCCGGGTGCTCGTCGTGGATGGCCAGCTGGACCATGAGCGAGTCGAGCGCCACCGTGCCCGAGTGGTTGGAGACCACGAGCGCGCCGCCCTCGGCGGGGATGTTCTCGATGCCCCGCACCTCGACCCGGAACCAGTGCCGGTACAGCGGTCGGAGCATCGGGTAGAAGACGTTCTCGGTGAAGTGCTCGTCGTAGCCGAAGTCGTCGACGGTGTAGTCGCCCTCGAGCCGGCGGCGCAGGTAGGCGAGCACCTGGGCCACCCGGCGCTCGACGTCCTCGGGAGCGACGCCGGCCGCCTCGGCGGCCAGCCGCAGCGCGGCGACGAGCGCCTCGACGAGGTCGGAGAGGTCGGGGACCGGCAGCCCGGACCGCGACGGTGCGTCGGAGATCGTCGGGTCGAGCGGCGGCGCGGTGTCGGCGACGGGGGCCGGCTCGGCGAGGCGCAGGTGCGGGCGCCGGGCCTCGGCGTCGCGGCGGGCCTTCTCGCGCGGGGAGACCCGGCGCCGGCCGGTGCGCTCCCCCGCCTGGGTCGTGGCCCGGGCGGACGGCGCGGAGGTGACGTTCGGGCGGGGACGGTGCTTGCGGACGGCGGGGGTCTCCGGCACGGCCGGTGGAGCGG
>JACXUW010000009.1 GCA_014763705.1 Micrococcales bacterium
CGCCGGCTCCGCCCACCCGGCCCCCTGGCGACCTGCCGTTCGACTGGCGGGTCGTCGAGCAGGTCCGCCCGGAGGTCGACGCGCCCGCCGCGGACTGGCCGGCCGTGCTCGCGGCCCTGCCCGTCCCGGTCCTCGTCGTCGCCGGCGGCCCGACCAGCTTCGTGCGCGCCGAGCACGTCGCCGAGCTCGTCGCGGCGGTCACCGACGGCCGGGCGGTGACGCTCGACACCGGCCACGAGGTGCACGAGAACGACCCGGAGGGGTTCACCGCCGCAGCGCTCGCGTTCCTCGACGCGCCCTGAGCGGTCGGGCCGGGATCAGCCCTCGCGCATCGGCACGCGGACGCCACGCTCGGCCGCGACCTGCTCGGCCCGCTCGTACCCGGCGTCGACGTGGCGGATGACGCCCATCCCCGGGTCGTTGGTCAGCACCCGGGCCAGCTTCTCCGCGGCGAGCGGCGTGCCGTCGGCGAGGCAGACCTGGCCGGCGTGGATCGAGCGACCGATGCCGACGCCGCCGCCGTGGTGGATCGAGACCCAGCTCGCGCCGGACGCGGTGTTGACGAGTGCGTTGAGCAGCGGCCAGTCGGCGATGGCGTCGGAGCCGTCGGCCATCGCCTCGGTCTCCCGGTACGGCGACGCGACCGAGCCGGAGTCGAGGTGGTCGCGGCCGATGACGACCGGCGCGCTGACCCGCCCGGAGGCCACGAGGTCGTTGAACGCCAGCCCGGCCTTCTCGCGCTCGCCGTACCCGAGCCAGCAGATGCGGGCCGGCAGGCCCTGGAACGCGATCCGCTCCCGGGCGCCACGCATCCAGCGGTGGAGGCGGTCGTCGTCGGGGAAGAGTTCGAGGACGGCGCGGTCGGTCTCGGCGATGTCCTGCGGGTCCCCCGAGAGCGCCGCCCAGCGGAACGGGCCCTTGCCCTCGCAGAAGAGCGGCCGGATGTACGCGGGCACGAACCCGGGGAACGCGAAGGCCCGGTCGAAACCGCCCTGGCGCGCCTCGTCACGGATCGAGTTGCCGTAGTCGAAGACCTCGGCGCCACCGTCCATGAAGCCGACCATCGCCTCGACGTGCCGGGCCATCGACGCCCGCGCCCGGTCGGTGAACTCCTCGGGCTTCTTCTCGGCGTACTCGGCCCACTCCTCGAGCCCGATGCCCTCGGGCAGGTAGCTCAAGGGGTCGTGGGCGCTCGTCTGGTCGGTGACGACGTCGATCGGGACGCCGCGGCGCAGCAGCTCGGGGAAGACCTCGGCGGCGTTGCCGACGACACCGACCGAGAGGGCGCGCCGCTCGTCCTTGGCCCGCAGGACGCGCTCGACCGCGTCGTCGAGCCCGTCGGCGACCTCGTCGAGGTAGCGGTGCTCGACCCGGCGGTGCAGGCGGGCCGGGTCGACGTCGACGATGAGGCAGACGCCACCGTTGAGGGTGACCGCGAGCGGCTGCGCGCCGCCCATCCCTCCGCAGCCGGCGGTGAGGGTGAGCGTGCCGGCCAGGGTCCCGCCGAAGCGCTTCTCGGCGACCGCGGCGAAGGTCTCGTAGGTGCCCTGGACGATGCCCTGGGTGCCGATGTAGATCCACGAGCCGGCCGTCATCTGCCCGTACATCGTCAGCCCGAGGTGCTCGAGCCGGCGGAACTCGGGCCAGGTGGCCCAGTCCCCGACGAGGTTCGAGTTGGCGATGAGCACCCGCGGCGCCCACTCGTGGGTGCGGAACACGCCGACCGGCCGGCCGGACTGGACGAGCATCGTCTCGTCCGCGCGCAGGTCGGTCAGGGTGCGGACCATGGCGTCGAAGGAGCGCCAGTCGCGGGCCGCGCGGCCGGTGCCGCCGTAGACGACGAGGTCGTCGGGACGCTCGGCGACCTCGGGGTCGAGGTTGTTCATGAGCATCCGCAGCGGGGCCTCGGTGCTCCACTGCCGGGCGGTGAGGGTGGTGCCGCGGGGGGCGCGGACCGGGCGGGCGCCGTCCATGTCGGTCTCCTTCGTCGTCGTCCTTCCCACTGTCGCGGCGCCGTCGCGGCGGGTGAACCCCGGGGGACACGGACGCGTCTGGCATCCGAGACGTGCCGCCCTCGGCCGGGCCGTGGCGTGAGGTTGCCGGAACGGCAAGCGGATGCGGCACGCCGGGTGGCCTCGGAGCAGACTGCGAGCATGACGACGCACGACGCCCACCACACGGCCGGCCACGACCACGGGTCGGCGGGCCGCCACGAGCACGGGTACGCCGTGCGGGACGACGAGTCGGTGTGGGACGCCCGCTACGCGGAGCTCGACCGGGTGTGGAGCGGCGACCCGAACCTCGCCCTCACCGTCGAGGCCGCGACGCTGCCGCCCGGGCGCGCGCTCGACGTCGGCTGCGGCGAGGGAGCCGACGCGGTGTGGCTCGCCACCCACGGCTGGGAGGTCACGGCGCTCGACCCGTCCGGCGTGGCCCTGGCGCGGGCCCGGACGGCCGCCGAGGCCGTGCGCGCGTCCGTGCGCTGGGTGCACGCGGGCCTCGCCGAGGCCGACCTGCCCGCCGGGGGCTTCGACCTCGTGTCCGTCTTCTACCCTGCGCTCGACCTCGAGACCGACCCGGTGGCGCGGCTGGCCTCGCTCGTCGCGCCGGGCGGGACGCTGCTCGTCGTCCACCACGCCGAGGTCGACCGTGAGCGCGCGCTGGAGCACGGCTTCGACCCCGACCTGCTCCTCTCGCCCGAGGGCGTCGCGGCGGGGCTGGGCGACGGGTGGACGGTGAGCGGTCCGGAGAAGCGGCCGCGGTCGGTCAGCGGCGGCGCCGGGGCGCACCACCACGACGACCTCGTGGTCCGGGCGCTGCGCCACGGCTGACGCTGTCCCGCGAACGTGTGTGAAGAACGTCGGCATGCCGGCGTTCTTCACACACGTTCGCGGTGTGGCTGTCAGGGGCGCTCGGCGCGCGTCCGCAGGTCGGCGAGCCGGCGGTCCCAGGCGCTCGAGACGGCCACGAGCCACTCGGCACGCTCACGCAGGGCGTCGGCGTCGACTCGGAAGAGGACGTCGCGGCCGTGCTTCGTCGAGCGCACGAGACCGGCGTCCTCGAGCACGCGCAGGTGCCGGGCCACGGCCTGCCTCGTCACCGGCAGCGGCTCGGCCAGCCGGGTCGCCGTCGCAGCCCCCGTCGTCCCGAGCGTCGCCAGCAGGGTGAGCCGCGTCGCGTCACCGAGGGCCGCGAAGACCTCCGCGGCCCGGGCGTCGACGACGGGCGCGCTCATCGGACGCGCTGCGACTCGACCTGCCGCCTGGCGACGTCGAGCTCGGTGTCCCAGCCCTCGGTGTTGTCGGCGACCGTCTTCGCGAGCTGGGTCTCCGTCTCGTCGAGCGACTCGAAACCACTCTCCCGCACCCGGAGCGTCACGCCGTCCTCGGCGTCGTCGACCCAGAACTCGGTGAGCGTACCGGGGCCGTCGAGGCTCGGAGAGTCGGTGCGCGCCAGCCACCGGAAGGCGACGTAGCGCGGCGGCCGCTCCTCGAGGACGACGAGGGGGAATGCCCCGTGGACCGGGTCGGTGACGATGACGACGCCGTCGTCGCGGCGGTCCACGACGTGGGCGACGTACTCGCCGTCGTTGATCCACCAGCCCGGTTCGCTGACCAGGGGCCAGACCTCCTCGGCGCTGGCGGCGATGGCGATGGTCTTGTCGATGACGTGTCCCACGGGTCCTCCTCGATCGGATGTGCAATATAAATGTTGCACATGCGACGCGACAGGACAAGCCCGCCGGCGCAGTTCAGGCGAGGGGGCCGGTGTGCTCCTCGACGGCGCGGCGGACCGTGCCGTCGACGACCAGCCGGTGGGCGACCTCGATCTCCGGCGCGAGGAACCGGTCCGGGCCCGGCTCGCCGGCCCCGGCGGCGGACAGCGCCGCGACGACCGCGCCGGTGGCGGGCGCCGGCTCGAGCGGAGCCCGCAGCCGGATGCCGCGGGCCGCGGTGAGGACCTCGACCGCGAGCACCCGGGAGAGCCCGTCGACGGAGCGGCGCAGCTTGCGGGCCGCGCTCCACCCCATCGACACGTGGTCCTCCTGCATCGCCGAGGACGGGATGGAGTCGACCGAGGCGGGCGCCGCGAGCCGCTTCATCTCGGAGACGATCGCGGCCTGCGTGTACTGGGCGATCATGTGGCCGCTGTCGACGCCCGGGTCGTCGGCGAGGAACGGCGGCAGGCCGTGGCTGCGGGCGACGTCGAGGAACCGGTCGGTGCGGCGCTCGGACATCGAGGCGACGTCGGCGGCGACGATCGCGAGGAAGTCGAGCACGTAGGCGACCGGCGCCCCGTGGAAGTTGCCGTTGCTCTCGACCCGTCCGTCCGGGGTGACGACCGGGTTGTCGACCGCCGAGGCGAGCTCCCAGCCGGCGACGCGCGCGGCGTGGTCCACGGTGTCGCGGGCGCCCCCCGCGACCTGCGGAGCGCACCGCAGTGAGTACGCGTCCTGGACGCGCGTGCACTCCTCGGTGCGGTGCGAGTCGCGGATCGGGCTGTGCGCCATCACCTTTCGGATGTTCGACGCCGACACAGCCTGGCCCGGCTGGGGCCGCAGCGCGTGCAGGTCGGCGGCGAAGACGTCATCGGTGCCGAGCAGGCCCTCGACCGACATCGCGGCGGAGACGTCGGCGACGACGAGCAGCTCGCGCAGGTCGTGCAGCGCGAGGCAGAGCATCCCGAGCATCCCGTCGGTGCCGTTGACGAGGGCCAGACCCTCCTTCTCCTCGAGCTCGACCGGGACGATGCCGGCCGCGGCCAGCGCGTCGGCGGCGGGCATCCGGGCGCCCGAGGCGTCGCGGACCTCACCCTCGCCCATCAGCGCGAGCGCGCAGTGCGAGAGGGGCGCGAGGTCGCCGGAGCAGCCGAGCGAGCCGTACTCGTGGACGACCGGCGTGATGCCCGCGTCGAGCATCCCGGCGTACGCGCGCAGGGTCTCCTCGCGGATTCCGGTGCGGCCGGTGGCCAGGGTCGCGACGCGCAGCAGCATGAGGGCCCGGACCACCTCGCGCTCGACCTCCGGTCCGGAACCGGCTGCGTGCGAGCGGATGAGGCTGCGCTGCAGCCGGTGTCGCAGGTCGACCGGGATGTGCCGCGTCGCGAGCGCGCCGAACCCGGTGCTCACGCCGTAGTGCGGCTGCGGGTCGTCGGCGAGGGCGCGCACCACGTCGCGAGTGCGGCGGACCTCGGCGAGGGCCGCCTCGTCGAGGACGACGCGGGCGTCGCGCCGGGCCACGGCGACGACGTCCTCGACGGCCAGCGGCCCGGCTCCCACGACGACGCGCTCGGGCAGGGCGGTGGAGGTGGCGGTCATACCTCCCATTGGAGGGCCGGTCCAGGGTGTCGGCCACCACGCGGCGGGCCATCCTGTCTCGCACCCGAGACCACGACCATGCCTCCGCGGTGCCCCATGCGTATCGGGTGACCCGATAACGCTGCGCTTTCCCCGGGAACGGAACCCGGGGAAAGCGCGGTCGTATCGGGTCACCCGATACGCGTGGGACCGGGGGCGGGGGCGCGTCAGGCGGGAAGGGGTGCGCCCTCGGCCGCGGCGACGAGGTCGGCGTACCGGCCGCCGAGCGCGAGCAGCTCCTCGTGCGTGCCGGACTCGACCACCCGCCCGGCGTCGAGGACCGCGATCCGGTCGGCCCGCCGCACCGTGGAGAGCCGGTGCGCGATGGTCACGGTCGTGCGTCCGCGGGCCAGCTCGTCGAGCGCCGACTGCAGCGCCCGCTCGGTCGCGGTGTCGAGGGCGGAGGTCGCCTCGTCGAGGACGAGGACCGGCGGGTCGCGCAGGATGGTGCGGGCCACCGCGAGCCGCTGCTGCTCCCCACCGCTGAACCGGTGGCCGCGGGCGCCGACGACCGTGTCGAGCCCCTCGGGCAGCGACGCGACGAGGTCGGCCACCTGGGCGGCCCCGAGGGCGCGCCACAGCTCGGCCTCGCTCGCCTCCGGCCGGGCGAGGAGCAGGTTCTCGCGCACCGTGGCGTGGACCAGGTAGGACTCCTGCGACACCGTGCCGACGACGGACGCGAGCACGTCCGGGTCGAGGTCGCGCACGTCGACGGCATCGACGGTGACCCGCCCGGTGTCGGGGTCGAGCAGCCGCGCGAGCAGCCCGGCGAGCGTCGACTTCCCGGAACCCGTCGGCCCGACGAGGGCGAGGGTCGAGCCGGCCGGTACCTCGAGCGTCACGTCCGAGAGGGCGTCGCGCGGCGAGCCCGGGTAGCGGACGGAGACGCCCTCGACCCGCACCTGCCCGGCGACGCGGGCCGGGTCCAGCGGCACCGGGTGCGTCGGCGCGGGCACGTCGGGCACGAGGTCGAGGTACTCGAAGACCCGGGAGAAGAGGGCCATCGAAGCCACCCACTGCGCGGTGACGTTGAGCAGGCCCATGAGCGGCCGGAAGATGCCGCCCTGCAGCGCGGTGAACGCGACGAGCGTGCCGATGGTCATCCCGCCGCCCGTCGCGGGCAGGCCGGCGGCGAGGTAGACGAGCGCCGGGATGACGGCGAAGACGATCTGCATCGTCGCCATCCGCCACCGGCCGGCCAGCTGCGAGCGCAGCTCTAGCCCGACGAGGTCCTCGGAGGTCTCGGCGAACCGTGCCGCCGACCGCGTGCCCGTGCCGAGGGTCTTGGCCAGCCGGACGCCGGAGACCGAGAGCCCCTCCTCGATCTGCGCGTTGAGGTCGGCGAGCCGGCGCTGCTGCTGCGTCGTCACCTCGCGGCGCAGGAGGGCGACCCGGCGGGTCAGCCACAGCGCCGGCGGTACGACGAGGAGCGAGAGGAGGGACAGCCGCCACGAGAGGGCGACCATGGCGACCGCCGTGGCGACCGCGGTCGTGACGTTGGAGGCGATCGAGGTCGCGGTCGAGGTGACGACGCCCTGCATCCCGCCGACGTCGTTGACGAGGCGCGACTGCACCTCGCCGCCGCGGGTGCGGGTGAAGAAGCCGAGGGACTGGCGCTGCAGGTGGGTGAAGACCGAGGTGCGCAGGCCGTGCATGACACGCTGGCCGACCTGGGTCGAGAGCCACGTCTGGACGCCGCCGAGCAGCTGGGTCACCGCGGCGACGGCGACCATCGCGCCGACGGCGAGCACGAGCAGCCGCACGTCCTGGCGCGGGATGGCGACGTCGACGACCTCACGGACGAGGAACGGCTGGGCCAGGCCGACGACCGACGTGGCGACGATGATCGCGACGACGACGCCGATGCGGGCCCGGTACGGGGTGAACAGGGCGAGGACGCGGCGCAGGCTGACCGGCGCCTCCTCGAGCCGCGCGCGGTCGCGCGGGTCGACGGTGAGCACGCCGCGGCCACCGCGTCCGCCGCCCCCGTGGCCGGCAGGCTGATCGGTGGGGCCGTGGGGGGAGGTCGGGGACGCCGACGGGCGCCCCGCGGAACGGATGGGGATCTGGGTCGGGGCCGCTGTCACGGGCACCCCTCCTTCGCATCGGGCTATTGATGAGGTTACCTCACAATGAGCCCAACACACCAGTGCCGGGTAGCATTCCCGCTGTGCGCCATCCCCACGACGACCGCCCCGCCGTCGAGCTCGACCTCGGCGACCTCGTGCTGCGGGTCGCCCGCGACCTGCGCCACGCCGGGATGACCGCCTACGAGCCGTACGACCTCGCGCCGCACCAGGCCCGCGCCCTGCGGGTCATCGGACACCACACGCTCCGCCTGGGCGAGCTCGCCCAGCACCTGCGGGTGGCCCCCCGCTCGGTGACCGACGTCGTCGACGCCCTCGAGGAGCGTGGGCTGGCCGAACGCACGCCGGACCCGACCGACCGGCGGGCGCACGGCGTCCGGCTGACCACGGCCGGCTCCCGGCTCCTCGAGGAGGTCGACGCCGCCCGCCGCCGGGGCGCGGACGAGTACTTCGGTCGGCTGTCCGAGCGCGACCGGGCCACGCTGCGGCGCATCCTCGAGCGCCTCGACGCGGACGCCTGAGCCCGGCCGCCCGGACCTCAGGGACGGGTGACGAGCACGCCGTCCTCGTCCGCCCAGAGCGTCGCGCCGGGGACGAACTCGACGCCGCCGAACGTCACCGGCACGTCGCGCTCGCCGACACCGTCCTTGGCCGACTTCCGCGGGTTCGAGCCGAGCGCCAGCACCCCGAGGTCGAGGCCGGCGAGGGCGACGGTGTCCCGGACCGCGCCGTGGACGACGACGCCCGCCCAGCCGTTCGCGACGGCCGAGCCGGCGATGAGGTCGCCGACGAGCGCCGACTCGAGCGACCCGCCGCCGTCGACGACGAGGACGCGCCCGGCGCCCGGCTCGGCGAGCGCCGCCTTGACGATCGCGTTGTCGCGGTGGCACCGCACGGTGCTCACCGGCCCGGAGAACCGCGGCCGGCCGCCGTAGCGGCGCCACTGCACCGCGCAGGACTGCAGCGCGTCGCCGTGCTCGTCGTAGAGGTCGGCGGTGGCGAACCCGTCGCTCACGGCCTCTCCTCCTTGACCGCGAGCACGGGGCAGCGGGCGTCGAGGAGGACGCGCTGGGCCACCGAGCCGAGGATGAGCTTCCCGACGGCGGTGCGGTGCCGCAGGCCGATGACGACGACCGACGCGCCACGACCGGCCGCCTCCGCGAGGATCACCTCGGCCGGGTCGCTGCCCTCCGCGACCTGGACGACCTCGACGTCGACCCCGAGCTCGGCGACGTCGCGCTCCACCCGGGCCAGGTCGTCAGCGGGCGCGCGCCGGGCGTCGACGAGGACGTCGTCGCGCGACATGTTGAGGACGACGAGCGGCTCCGAGCGGCGGCGCGACTCCTCGACGCCGGCGCGCAGCGTGGCCTCCCCGAGGGGGTTGGGCAGGTAACCGACGAGAACGGTCATGACGAGGGTCCTTGCCACTGGGCGACACCGGTGAGGGGGACACCGGGGGGATGCGGGGAGCCGTCGTCCGGCCCGTCGTCCCCTCCACGACCGCGGCGCAGCAGCTTCGCCACGAGCGGCCAGAGGAGGACCGCGAGCACGAACGCGTAGCAGACCCACGCGACCGGCCCGCCGACGAGCCCGGAGACGTCGCCCCCGGTCGTCTGCAGCGAACGGCGCATGTGCTTCTCGAACAGCGGACCGAGGATGGTGCCGACGATGAGCGGCAGCACCGGCAGCCCGAAGCGCCGCATCGCGAACCCGAGGCCGCCGAGCGCGAGGAGCAGGAAGAGGTCGAACGGCTGCGCGTTGACCGCGTAGGCGCCCATCGACGCGAAGAAGAGGATCCCAGCGTAGAGGTAGGGCCGCGGGATGCGCAGCAGCTTGGCCCAGGTCGGCGCGAGCGGCAGGTTGAGCACGAGGAGGAAGAAGTTGCCGATGAAGAGGCTCGCGATGAGCATCCAGACGAGGTCCGGCTCCTTGGTGAGCAGCAGCGGGCCCGGCTCGATGCCGTAGGACATGAACGCCGCGATGATGATCGCCGCCGTCGCGTTGGTCGGCAGGCCGAGCGCGAGCAGGGGCACCATCGTGCCCGCCGCCGACGCGTTGTTCGCGGCCTCCGGGCCGGCGACGCCTTCGATGGCGCCCTGGCCGAACTCCTCCGGGTGCTTGGTCAGCTTCCGCTCGGCGAGGTAGGACAGGAAGGTCGGGATCTCCGCACCGCCGGCCGGGATCGCCCCGAACGGGAAGCCGAGAGCCGTGCCGCGCAGCCACGGCTTCCACGACCGGCCCCAGTCCTGCCTCGACATCCACGGGCGGCCGACCGGGATGACCGTCCCGGCCTTGCGACGCAGGTGCGCCGCGACCCAGAGGGCCTCGCCGACGGCGAAGATGCCGACGGCCACGACGACGACGTCGATGTTGTCGGCGAGGAACGGGCTGCCGAAGGTGAGCCGCTGCTGCCCGGTGACGAAGTCGGTGCCGACGAGGCCCAGGCTCAGCCCGACGAGCAGGGCGGCGAACCCGCGCACCCGTGACGACCCGAGGATGGCCGCGGTGCCGACGAACGCGACGAGGATGATCGCGAGGAACTCCGGTGAGCCGAGGGTGATCGCGAACGAGACGACCTGCGGCATGACGAGGACGATGAGCGCCGTCGCGATGGTGCCGGCGACGAACGAGCCGATGGCCGACGTCGCGAGAGCCTGGGCGGCTCGACCGGCCTTGGCCATCTTGTTGCCCTCGAGGGCGGTGACGACCGAGGCGGACTCGCCCGGGGTGTTGAGGAGGATCGAGGTCGTCGAGCCCCCGTACATGCCGCCGTAGAAGATGCCGCCGAAGAGGATGAGCGACTGCTCGACGGGCAGGCCGTAGGTGATCGGCAGCAGCAGCGCGACGGTCATCGCGGGCCCGATGCCGGGGAGCACACCGACCGCGGTGCCGACCGTGACCCCGAGCAGCGCGATGAGCAGGTTCATCGGCGTGATGACGTCGGCGAAGCCGCCGAGCAGGGCGTTGAGGTTGTCCATCAGAGGATCCCCTGGAGGATGCCGGCGGGCAGGTTGACCCCGAGCCCGATGGCGAACGCGTAGAAGGTGGCGAGCGAGAGGGCGATCCCGACGGCCAGGCCCCGGACGTGGTGACGGTTGCCGAGGGCGAAGGCCGACAGGAAGAACAGCAGTGAGCCGCTGATCACCCAGCCGAGAGGCTCGATGAGGAGGGCGTTGAGCGCGAAGGCGCCGGCCAGGATGCCGACCGTCCGCCAGTCGGCCCGCTGGCCGAGCTCGACGTCCTCGCCGGCCTCGGCCTCGCCGACGCCGCCGCGCAGGACGTCGAGGGTGAACAGGACGCTGACGAGGAGGAGCAGGCCGCCGACGACGAAGGGCATCGCCCGGGGCCCGATCGGGTCGTTGCTGCTCGTGACGTGGCCGAGGCGGCTCGCGTCGACGACGACGACGACCCCGGCCAGGGCCAGGGCCGCGCACAGGCCGAGCTGTGCGCGGTCCCTGACCCGGCCGAGCGGCCCGGCCCCGGAGGGCGTGGCGCCCCCGGTGGGGGTGGTGGCCTCGGTGGTCATGTCAGGCCAGGCCGAGGGTGGTCAGGACGTCGGCGACCCGCTTGTCCTGCTCGGCGATGAAGGAGCCGAACTCGTCGCCGGTGGCGAACGCGTCGACCCAGCCTCGCTTCTCGAGCTCGTCCTTCCACGCCTGCGAGTCGTGCATCTTCGTGAACGCGTCGATCCAGACCTGCTTGTCGGCGTCCGAGATGCCGGGCGGGGCGACGACGCCGCGCCAGTTGGTGAACTCGAGGTCGATGCCGCTCTCCTTGAGGGTCGGCACGTCGGGCAGCGCCGGGACGCGCTCGGCGCTGGTCACCGCGAGGATGCGGATGTCGCCGGCCTCGACCTGGTCGAGGAACTCACCGAAGCCGCTGGCGCCGAAGGCGATCTTCTTGCCGAGCAGCGCAGGGAGCAGCTCGCCGCCACCGTCGTAGCTCACGTAGCTGACGGTCTTCGGGTCGATGCCGACCGCGTCCGCGAGACGCATCGGCAGCAGGTGGTCCGGACCGCCCGGCGACGACCCGCCCCCGACGGCGAGGCCCTTGGGGTCGGCCTTCCACGCCGCGACGAGGGCCTTGATGTCCTGGTACGGGGAGTCCTTCTGGACGACGATCGCCCCGGCCTCCTCGATGAGCTTGGCGATGGGCGTGGTGTCGGAGAGCTTGGCCTGCGACTTCTGGGTGTACGCGGCGCCGACGACGCCGAGCCCCATCTGCATCGCGAGCTTGCCGTTGCCCTTCTCGTTGACGACCCGCTGGAGGCCGACCGTGCCGCCGGCACCGGGGAGGTTGAAGACCTGGACGCTGCCGGTGATCTTCTCCTTCTCCATCACCTGGGCCGCGGTGCGCGCGGTCGTGTCGTACCCGCCGCCCGGGCTGTTCGGGACCATGTACTGGAGGCCGGTCGCCGGCGCCGCGTCGCCGGAGGACGCGCCACCCCCGCTCCCCTGGTCCTTCGTGGCCCCGCAGCCGGTGAGGGCCAGCGTGGCCGCGACGAGCGCGCCGAGCGCGATGCGGTGGAGTCTCATCGTCGAGATCCCTTTCCTGTGGTGGAGTGGAACGCGATGATCGTGGGCGACCGGTACGGAGCCTGTCGCGCTTTCGTCCGCAGTGGAGGTTGAGTTCATAGTGGTCACGCGCCGACGCCGCCGGGCGACCCTCGCCGGGCAGCTCTTCGCGCTCCAGCTCGCGATCATCGGGGTCGTGCTCGTCGCCGTCGCCGCGGTCTCGCTCGCCCAGTCGGCGGCCACCTTCGAGCGCACCGAGGGACGCCGTGTGTCGGCCCTCGGTGAGCAGCTGGCGGCCAACCCGCTCGTCCGGGCCAACCTCGACCAGCCCGAGACGCGGACCGGCCTCGCCACGCTCGGCCTCTCCCTCGTCGCCCAGGCGAGCGTCACCTCGGTCACCTTCGCCGAGCCCGACCTCGACGTCCGGGTCTCGACCGACCCCTCCCTCGAGCAGCGGCCGCTCCCGCTCGGCGACCGCCGGGTGGCCGACGGCGGGAGCTGGTCCGGCACGCTCACCCTCGACGGGCGCGACTACATCGCCTCGCAGGTTCCGGTGCTCGGCGGCGACGACGACGACAAGGACCCCACGACGCCGTCCCGGGCCGGCCAGCTGCTCGGCACGGTGATGGTCGCCGAGCAGGCGCCGACGACGTGGGAACGGTTGCAGGGCACCAGCTCCTACCTCCTGACCTACCTCGGTATCGCCCTCGTCGTGGGGCTCGGCGGATCGTGGCTGCTGTCCCGACGGATCAAGCGCCAGACCCGCGGGATGGAGCCGCGCGAGATCGCCGGCCTCGCCGAGCACCGGGAGGCGATGCTCCGGGGCATCGCCGAGGGCGTCATCGCGCTCGACCCGCAGCACCGCATCACCCTCGTCAACGAGGTCGCGCGCCGGCTCCTCGACCTGCCCGAGCACGCCGTCGGCACCTCGGTCGCGGACCTCCGCATCGAGGGGCGCCTCCGTGAGGTGCTCGTCGGTGAGAATCCACGCCCGGGAACGGGTTCCGATCCCGACGACCACGTCACTGCTGCACGCGACGAGGTCGTCATCCGCCGCGGCCGCGTCCTCGTGATGAGCACGATGCGGGTGGTGAGCGGCGACCGCGTGCTCGGGACGGTGACGACGATGCGCGACCGCACCGCGCTGGCCGACCTCGAGCGCGAGATCGGCTCGTTCCGCTCCACCGCGCACGTGCTCCGGTCGCAGGCGCACGAGTTCGCCAACCAGCTGCACACGATCAGCGGCCTCATCCAGATCGGCGAGCTGGACGAGGTGGTCCGCTACGTCGACGCCGTCAGCGAGCGCCGGCACGCCCTCGACCTCGTCGTCAACACCCTCGTCCAGGACCCGACCATCGCGGCGCTCCTCATGGCCAAGGCGGCGACGGCCAACGAGCGCCACATCGACCTCACCATCACCGACGAGACGCGGCTGGAGCGGCTCGAGACCCACGACGCCGCCGACGTCGCGACCGTCCTCGGCAACCTCGTCGACAACGCCTTCGACCACGCACCCCGCGGCACGACCCGGCCCCCCTTCGTCCGGGTCCGGGTGCGTCAGGACGCGAGCACCGTCGAGATCGTCGTCACCGACTCCGGCCCCGGCGTCCCGGACGAGCTGCGCGCCTCGCTCTTCGAGCACGGCGTGACGACCAAGAAGGTCGACCCGATGGAGCACGGTGTGGGGTTGGCCCTCACCCGTCTCGTGTGTCGCCGGCGCGGTGGCGAGATCGAGGTCGAACGGGTCGACGACACGACGCGCTTCGTGGCCCGGCTCGGTGTGACCACCTTCGTCGACCCCGAGACGCCCTCTGCGGCAGCCCTTCCCGAGGAGGTTCGCGGGTGATCCGTGTCCTCGTCGTCGACGACGACTTCATGGTGGCGCGCATCCACGTGGGGTTCGTGCAGCGGGTCGAGGGGTTCGAGGTGGCCGGGGTCGCGCACACCGCGGCCGAGGCCGAGGAGTCCGTCGTCCGGCTCCGTCCCGACCTGCTGCTGCTCGACCTCTACCTCCCGGACCGTTTCGGCCTCGACCTGCTCGCCGACCTGCGCGGTGGCCCGCACCCGTGCGACGCGGTCGTCATCACCGCCGCGAAGGAGATCGAGTCGGTGCGCGCGGCCGTCCGGCTCGGCGTCACCGACTACGTCCTCAAGCCCTTCGGCTTCCCCGACCTCGAGGAACGGCTGCGCCGGTACGCCGGCCGGCGGTCGCTGCTGGCCCGGGCCGAGGTGACCGGGCAGGCGGACGTCGACCGCGTGTTCCTCCGGTCCGCGGCGAGCGCGGCGCCCCTGCCCAAGGGGCTCAGCCCGGAGACGGCCCGGCTCGTCGAGGACGCGATGCGCGGTGCGTCACAGGCCCTCTCGGCGAGCGAGGTCGCCGAGGCGGTCGGCATCTCACGGGTGAGCGCCCGCCGCTACCTCGAGCACTTCAAGCAGGCGGGACGCGCCGAGGTGTCGCTGCGCTACGGCTCGACGGGTCGTCCCGAGCGACGCTACCGGTGGGTGGGGTGACGGCCCCGGTCCGCGGTCAGTAGCAGCCGGTCGTGGTCGTCGCGAGGAGGTCGGCCGTGAGCCGCGAGCTCGCGGTGCTCCGCACGCCGTTGAAGAGGAAGGCGAAGGGTCGCACCGACCCGTCGACACCCTCCGCGTACCCGGAGAGGGCGACGACGTCGGCGAGCGTCCCCGTCTTGGCGTGCACCCGGCCGGCGGCGCAGGAGTAGGGGCTGGTGCGGAAGCGCGAGGCGAGCGTGCCGGTCTGGCCGGCCACCGGCAGCGCCGTGCGCGGCAGGATGACCGCGGAGAGGGTCGGGTCGGCCGCCACCTTCGTGAGCAGCGAGGTGAGCGTGGCCGTCGGCATCCGGTCGTTGCGGGAGAGGCCCGAGGCGTCGTACATCCTGAAGCCGTAGGTGCCGATGAGCTCCGCCTTGAGCACGGCCATGGCGTTGCCGGTGGCTCCGGCCCAGGTCGTGGGACGCCCTCGGCGGGCGGCGGCGTCGCGCAGCAGGATCTCCGCGTAGTCGTTCTGGCTCGAGTTCAGCATCGTCCCGAGGATCGTCGAGAGGGGAGAGGACACGGTGGTCGCGAGGACCGGGATCCGGCTGGCCGCCCGCTGCCGCGCGACCGTGCGGACGGCGATCCCCTGACCGCGCAGGTAGGTCGCGAAGAGGTTCCCGGCGTCGATGGCGGTGTCGTTGACGTTGCGCGAGTTGACCACGAGCGCCCGGACCGGCGCGACGTCACCGGGAAGGTAGCTGGACTTCCACCCGCTCGCCAGCGTGGGCGTCGGGAAGAGGAAGTCGTCGACCCGCACGTTGACCACCGTGATCCGCTGCGACTTCAGGCTGGTCGCCGCCGTGCGGGCCATGACGAGCAGCTCGGACGAGGTGAGCCGGGGGTCGCCGACCCCCTTGAGGTAGACGGTCGAGCGGTAGCGCGGGTCCTGGAGGACGGGGGTCGTGAACCGGAAGTTGGGGCCCATCGACCGGATCGCCGTCACGCTCGTGACCAGCTTCATCGTCGAGGCGGGCATCCGGGTGGTCGTACCCCCCTTCTCCCAGATGGTGCGTCCGGCGGCATCGGTGACTCGCCCGGAGAAGGCCGGGGTCATGCCGCCCGCGTGCGCCGCCCGGTTCGCGAGCTTGGCGACGATCCGGGACGTCAGGTCGCTCGAGGCGGTGGACGCGGCGAGCCGCTCGGCGGCCGGGACGCGCGAGGGCTCGGGCACGAGCTGCGAGGTGGTGTCGCCGGCTCCGGAGGTGGCGCCGGACGCCGGGGGTGCTGGCGCGGGGTCGGCCACCGCGGAGGGGACGGCGACCGCGGCGGAGAGCGCGAGGGCCAGGGCTGGACCGAGGATGCGACGAGTGGGGAGCACGGGACGAGTGTGAACGACGCACGGCCCCGGCGCCTGCCGAACCGCCGAGCCCGGACCCGCGACACTGGTCCCATGGCGAACGCCCCCGCCGCCGGCCACGCCCTCGACGTGCTCGGCCTCATCGCCCGCCGTGGTGAGCCGGTGCCCGCCGCGGCCATCGCCCGCGACCTCGGCCTGCCGCGCTCGAGCGTCTACCACCTGCTCGCCGTGCTCGTCGAGCGCGGCTACGTGCGGCACCTGCCGGACGAGCGTCGCTACGGGCTCGGCCTCGCGGCCTACGAGCTCGGCTCGGCCTACCAGCGCCAGGCGCCGCTGGACCGGATGGCCCGGGGCCTCATGGACCGGCTCGTCGACGCGTGCGGCCAGAACGCGCACCTCGCGGTCCTCCACGGCACCGACGTCCTCTACGTCGTCGAGCAGCGCGCCCCCGGCCGGCCCCTGCTCGTCACCGACGTCGGCGTCCGGCTCCCGGCACCGCTGACCGCGACCGGCCTGGCGATGCTGGCCGCCCTCCCCCCGGCCCAGGTGCGGGCGCTCTTCCCCGACCGCGCCTCGCTCGTCCGGCGCGACGGTCGGGGCCCCGCCTCGACGACCCAGCTGCGCTCGTGGCTGCAGCAGGTGCGCCAGCGGGGGTACGCCGTCGAGGACGGGCTCGTGACGCCGGGCCTCGGGTCGGTCGCCGTGGCCGTCCTCGACGCCAACGACTACCCCGTGGCCGCGGTGGCCGTCACCTACGCGCAGGCCGAGGTGGACGCGGCGGAGCGCGAGCGGCTCGTCGGCGCGGTCCGACACACGGCCGGAACCCTCGCGGCACGGGTCGGCCGCTCGCGCTGACCCGGCCGCCCTCCGGGTCGGCGACGGGGTCTAGGTTCGGGGGATGCAGGCCGTGACCATCCCCGAGTCCGGAGGGCCCGAGGCCCTCGTCCTCTCCGACGTCGCGGTCCCGGAGGTGCGAGCCGGCGAGGTCCTCGTCCGGGTCGCCGCCGCCGGGGTCAACCGGGCCGACTCGATGCAGCGCCAGGGCTTCTACCCGCCGCCGCCCGGTGAGTCCGAGGTCCCGGGGCTCGAGGTGAGCGGTGTCGTCGAGGCGCTGGGCGACGGCGTCGACGGCTGGGCGGTCGGCGACGAGGTCTGCGCGCTGCTGGCCGGTGGCGGGTACGCCGAGTACGTCCGCGTCCCGGCCGGGCAGCTGCTCCCGGTCCCGCGCGGGGTGTCCCTCGTCGACGCGGCCGCGCTGCCCGAGGTCGTCTGCACGGTGTGGTCGAACGTCTTCCTCACCGCCAACCTCCAGCCCGGCGAGCTGCTCCTCGTCCACGGCGGGTCCTCCGGCATCGGCACGATGGCCATCCAGCTCGCGGTCGCGGTCGGGGCCCGGGTGGCCGTCACGGCGGGCTCGGCCGAGAAGCTCGAGGCGTGCCGGGCGCTCGGCGCGGAGGTGCTCGTGAACTACCGCGAGGAGGACTTCGTCGAGCGGGTCCGGGCGGCGACCGACGGCGAGGGCGCGAACGTGGTGCTCGACAACATGGGCGCGAAGTACCTCGGGCGCAACGTCGAGGTGCTCGCGGTCAACGGGCGGCTGGTCGTCATCGGCCTCCAGGGCGGGCGCACCGGCGAGCTCGACCTCGGGATGCTGCTCGCCAAGCGCGGTGCCGTCATCGCGACCTCGCTGCGCGCGCGGCCGGTCGCCGAGAAGGCGACCATCGTCGCGGCGGTGCGCGAGCACGTCTGGCCGCTGGTCGAGGACGGTGTGGTGCGCCCCGTCGTGCACTCGCGCCACCCGCTGGCCGACGCCGCGGAGGCGCACCGCGAGCTCGAGGCGAGCGGGCACATCGGCAAGATCCTCCTGACCACGGGGTGACCGCGCCGGCCGGCATCCGCTAGACATCACCCATGTCGGTGCTCGCCGCGGTCCTCACCGCCCTCGTGGGGCTCATCCACGTCTACGTCGTCGTGCTCGAGATGGTGCTGTGGGACACCCCGCGCGGGCGGGCCGCCTTCGGCACGACGCCCGAGCAGGCCTCCGGGACGACGGTGCTCGCCGCGAACCAGGGGCTGTACAACGGCTTCCTGGTCGCCGGCATCGCGCTGGCCCTCGTCGGGCCGCAGGCGCACCGGTTCGCGTTCGCCGTGTTCACGCTGGCCTGCGTCGCGGTCGCCGGGATCTACGGCGCGCTGACGGTCAGCCGGCGCATCCTCCTCGTCCAGACCGTGCCGGCCGTGCTGGCGCTGGTGGCCCAGCTGCTCGCCCGCTGACCCGCGCACGTCGCGCGGAGGAGGACGTCAGTTGACCTGACGCTCCCGCCCCTCCCAGTACGGCGCGCGCAGCTTGAACTTCTGCAGCTTGCCGGTCGCCGTCCGGGCCAGCTCGTCGCGGAACTCCACCGAGGTCGGCGCCTTGAACCCGGCAGCCCGCTCCTTGCACCAGGCGATGAGCTCGGCCTCCGACACCGACTCGCCGGGCGCGAGGACGACGAGCGCCTTGATCGTCTCGCCCCACTTCTCGTCGGGGACGCCGATGACGGCGACCTCGGTGACCGCCGGATGGCTGAAGATGACGTCCTCGACCTCGATCGAGGACACGTTCTCGCCGCCGGTGATGATGACGTCCTTCTTGCGGTCCGAGATCGTCAGGTAGCCGTCGTCGCCGATGCTCCCGCCGTCGCCGGTGTGGAACCAGCCGTCCTCGAGGGCACGCGCCGACTCCTCGGGCTGCTCCCAGTACCCCTCGAGGACGACGTTGGAGCGCGCCAGCACCTCGTGGTCCGGGGACAGCGAGAGGGTCACCCCGAGCGCGGGCGCCCCGGCCCGCACGAGCTTCTCGGCCCGCTCCTCCACCGAGAGACCGTCCCACTCCGCGCGCCGCCGGTTGATGGTGAGCAGCGGCGAGGTCTCGGTCAGCCCGTAGATCTGGATGAACTCCCAGCCGAGCTCGGCCTCGACCCGGGCGACGGTCTTGGTCGGGGGCGGCGCGCCGGCGACGATGATGCGCACCCGGTCGCGGCCGGGGACCTCACCCTCCCACGACTGCGCGGCCTCGAGCACCGCGTTGACGACGGCCGGGGCCGCGCACAGGTAGGTCACGCCGTGGTCACGCACCCGCCGGAGGATCTCGGCGCCGTCGACCTTGCGCAGGACGACCTGCTTGACGCCGAGGCCGGTGGCCACGAACGGCATCCCCCAGCCGTTGGCGTGGAACATCGGCAGCGTGTGCAGGTAGACGTCGCGGTCGGAGACCCCGGCGTGGAGTCCGAAGGTCAGGGCGTTGGTCCAGATGTTGCGGTGGGTGATCTGCACGCCCTTCGGCCGCGCGGTCGTCCCGGAGGTGTAGTTGATGGTCGCCGTCGCGTTCTCGTCCGGCTCCCACGGCCGCGGCGTCGAGCCCTCGGGGGCGTACAGCGCGTCGTCGTCGCCGAGGACGATGCGGTGCTCGGCCGGCACGGACGCCAGCGACGCGTCGACCTCCGGGTCGACGAGGAGGACCCGCGCCCCCGAGTGCTCGACGATGTAGCGGACCTCGTCCGGGCGCAGCCGGAAGTTCACCGGGACGAGCACCCGTCCGGAGCCGCAGACGCCGAAGAACGAGACGAGCATCCGGGCCGCGTTGTGCGAGACGATCGCCACTCGGTCGCCCACCGCGATGCCGAGCTCGTCCAGCCGGGCCGCCTGGCGCTCCGCCAACGTCGCCACCTCGGCGTAGGTGAGGTCCGGCAGCGGGTCGGCCACCTGGCTCGGCTCGTCGACGACGCCCACCCGGTCGCCGTAGACCGTCCTCGCGCGGTCGATGAAGTCGGTCACGGTCATCGGGACGAGCATCGGCGGGCCTCTTTCGTCGTCGGAGGAGTGCTGGGCTCAGTCTCGGTGATCGACGGGGCGATCACCACCGTCTGGTCAGCCGGCGGTCGGCCAGAGGTCCGTCGGGGGCGGTGGGCGGCCGGCCACGCTCGGGTCCGGTGCTTGACCCGCCCGGTGATACTCGGTATACATACCCGGTCGAGCACGCAATACCCGGTATCCGCCCGGGAGAGAGGGGCCACCGATGTCGGTCCGGCTCGGGCTCATGGCCCTGCTCGCCGAGGGTGAGTCCTACGGGGCCCGGCTGCGGGGCGAGTTCGAGCAGCGCACCGGCGGCACCTGGCCGCTCAACGTCGGGCAGGTCTACACGACCCTCGACCGGCTGGTCCGCGACGGGCTCGTCGCCCAGGCCGGCGACCCGGACGCCGAGGGACGCATCGCCTACCGGCTCACCGAGGCCGGGCGCGCCGAGCTCGCGTCGTGGTGGACCACGCCGGTCGACCGCACGAGCACCCCGCGGGACGAGCTGACCATCAAGCTCGCCCTCGCGGTGACGGCCCCGGGGGTCGACGTGCACCGCGTGGTCCAGGGCCAGCGCACCGCGACCCTGCGCCACCTGCGCGACCTCACCCGGCTCAAGCGGGACGCCCTCGACCGTGCGGAGGGGACGGCCGAGGGCGCCCGCAGGGCCACGTCCGAGGAGGCGGCGGACGCCGAGCACGGTCTCGCCTGGCTGCTCGTCCTCGAGAACCTCGTCTTCGCCGCCGAGGCGGAGGTCCGCTGGCTGGACCACGTCGAGTCGGTGCTGGCCCGCCATGCCCGGACCAGCGCTCCACGCACCACCGCAGCACCGCAGCACGTCGCCGGCGACCGGCCGGCCCACCGGGAGGGGACCCCCGCATGACCACCGCACCGCACGTCGTCATCTCCGACGTCACCCGCGTCCACGGCCACGACGAGACCCGCGTCGTCGCCCTCGACCACGTCTCGCTCGAGATCCACCCCGGCGAGCTCGTCGCGGTGATGGGCCCGAGCGGATCGGGCAAGTCCACCCTGCTCAACGTCGCCGGCGGCCTCGACAGCCCGACCTCGGGGACGGTGAGCATCGGCGGCGAGACCCTGGGCAGCCTCGCCCCCCGCGACCTCGCGCGGCTGCGCCGCCGCCGGATGGGCTTCGTCTTCCAGGACTACAACCTCATCCCGAGCCTCACCGCGGCCGAGAACGTCGCCCTCCCCCTCGAGCTCGACGGGGTGCGCGCCCGGCAGGCTCGTCGGCAGGCCCGGCACACGCTCGACCTCATGGACCTCATGCCCCTCTCCGACCGCTATCCCGACCAGATGTCCGGCGGGCAGCAGCAGCGCGTCGCCATCGCCCGCGCGCTCGTCGGCAGCCGCCGGTTCGTCCTCGCCGACGAGCCCACCGGCGCCCTCGACAGCCACACCGGCGAGGAGGTGCTCCGCGTCCTGCGCGAGCGCTGCGACGAGGGCGTGGCCGGACTGCTCGTCACGCACGAGGCCCGGCACGCCGCCTGGGCCGACCGCGTGGTCTTCCTCCGCGACGGCCGGGTCGTCGACTCCACCGGCGACTCCGACCGCGCCGAGGACCTGCTGGCCGCCGGCGGCCCCGCGTGAGCACCATCGCACCCCCGCGGCCCGAGGCCCCGGAGTCCCGTTCCGACGCAGGCGAACCCGGCGCCGGGTCGCGACTCGCGCAGTGGCGGTCGTCGTGGTCGGTGGCCCTGCGGATGGCCCGCCGCGACGTGCGCCGCCATCGGGGACGCAGCGCCCTCGTCGTCGTCATGGTGCTCCTGCCCACCCTGCTCCTGTCGGCCGTCGTCACCATCGCGTACACGAGCCAGGTCTCCGGGGTCGAACGCATCCCCGGCACGATGGGCACCGGACAGGCCTACCTCGAGGGGCCGGACACCAACCGGGTTCTGCAGGGCCCCGACCTCGACACCGGCCAGGGCACGGCCGACGACGCCGCGACGCCGGTCCCGGGCCTCGACCGCGACGGGTCGGCGTTCGCGAACGCCGACGCCGTGGCCCGGCTGGTCGGCGCCGACGTCGCACCGCTCGAGCACTTCAGCGCCCGGTTGACCGACGGCGACCGCCGGCTCACCGTCGAGGGGCTCGCCCTCGACGGCAGCCTCGGCCTCGGCGACAAGCTGCGGCTCACCTCCGGGCACTGGCCGGCGCCGCCGTCCTCCGACACCGGTCGGCCCGCCGAGGCGCTGGTCACCCGCGCGTGGACCGACCGGGGCCTGCCGGACCGCGGCACGGTCGAGGTCACCGTGCGCGGCACCGCGCGCACCCTGCAGCTCGTCGGCACCGCCGACGCGCTCGACGGGTGGTCCACGCCCGGCCTCGTCACCGCCGGACCGGTCGCCGAGGGCGTCCCCGGCGACGGCGGCTGGATCGTCCTCGGCCACGACCCGGTCACCTGGCCCGAGGTGCTCGACCTCAACCGCTCCGGGTTCCGGGTCACCTCGGCCGACGTGCTCCAGCACCCGCCGCCGGCCTCAGCCGTCCCCGCCGAGGTCGCCGAGCGCACCTCGGGCGACCTCCAGCGCACGGGGCTGATGGTCGGGCTCGCCGCGGTGATGCTCCTCGTGTCGACGACGCTCCTCGTCGGGCCGGCCTTCGCGGTGAGCGCGGCCCGGCAGCGGCGCACGCTGGCCCTCGCCGCCACGAACGGGGCGCACACGCCGGTCCTCCGCCGGACCGTGCTCGCCCAGGCCGTCGTGCTCGGCGCCGCCTCGGCGCTCCTCGGGGTCGTCGCGGGGGTCGGCACGGCCTGGCTCGTCATGCGCCTCACCCCGCTGGCCGGCAACCCGCTCTTCACGACCGCGTTCGACGTCCGCTACGGCGTGCTCGCGGCGATCGCGGTGTGCGCCACCGGGTCCACCTTCGTGGCGGCGCTCATCCCGGCTCGCCGGCTCGGCCGCCTCGACATCGTCGGGGTGATGCGGGGCCAGAGCGTGTCGCCCCGGCCGAGCCTCCTCGTCCTCGGCCTGGGAGCCGTGCTCGCCGTGGTCGGTGCGGTGCTCACCCTCGGCGGGACCGGGGTCGTCGACCTCCACGCGATGCTGCCCGGGGAGCTCCAGGCCACCCCCGAGTACCTCGTCGTCGTCGGCGCGGTCGTCCTCATCGTCGGGTCGCTGCTCCTCGTCCCCGTCGTCCTGGCCGGTGTGGGCCGGCTCGGGCGGCACCTCCCGACGTCGCTGCGGATGGCCGCCCGCGACCTCGCCCGGCACCGGGCCCGCAGCGCGCCCTCCGTCGCCGCGGTCCTCGCCGTCGTCGCCGGGCTCACCTTCGGGCTCACCGGGCTCGAGAGCGACACCGAGCAGCGCCGCACGGAGTACCTGCCGACGACGCTGCCCGGGGAGGTCGTCGTCAGCTCGTGGTCGCAGAGCGGGCTGACCGACGACGACGTCGCCGCGGCGGCGCCCGGCCTCACGGTGACCCCGAACGACGCCTTCGCCGGCGACCCCGCGATGACCGAGCCGCAGCCGCCGACCCAGCCGTACGACGCCCACTTCGTCAGCGTCGTGCCGCAGGGGTGCTCGGTCGAGGACACCCTGCCCTGGATCACCGCCTCGCCCCGGGCCGAGCAGTGCGCGACGCACGGCTCGATGAGCAACGGCTCCGGCACCGTCCTCGTCCTGCCCGCCGACGAGCTGCTGCGACGCACCGGGCTGACCGGCGCCGACGCGACCCGGGTGAGGGACGGCGCCGCGGTCCTCCTCGGCGGCCGCGGCGACACGGTCCGGGTCGCCACCGGCACCTACCGGGTCGACCCGGCCGCGGAGGTGCCGGTGCCGCCCGAGGTCGCGGTCACCTCCGACACGGCCGTCCCGGCCGTGCACCTGCCGCTGACCAAGGACTCCGCCGGGCGCCTGCTGGGCGGCAACCTCGCCTTCGCCGCCGGCACGCCGCTGACGAAGGACTGGCCGACCCGGGTGCTCTCGTGGACGGTGCGCGATCCCGACGGCGCGCCGGTCTCCGACGCCGTCCGCGACCGGATGTCCGAGCGACTCGGCGACGAGGTCGGCGTGCAGCGCGAGGACGGCTTCCAGCGCGACGACCGGCTCTTCGTCGCGATCCTCCTCGGGGTCTTCGCCGTCCTCATCCTCGTCGTCGTCCTCACCTCGACCGCGCTCACCCTCGCCGAGCAGCAGACCGACCAGGCCACCCTCGCCGCGCTCGGCGCGACCCGGGGCACCCGGCGGGTCATGGCGGCGGCCCAGGCCTTCGTCCTCGCGGCGGTCGGCTGCGCCCTCGGCGTCGCGGTCGGGCTGGTGCCGGGCATCGCCATCGCCCGCCCGCTGACCGCGCAGGGGTGGGACCCCCTGACCAGCACCTCGCTCGACGGGCAGAGCATCCTCGTCATCCCGTGGGCCGACCTCGCGACGGTCGGGGTGCTCGTGCCGGTCCTCGCGGCGGTGCTCGCGGCGGCGGGTATCCGCCGGGCCCCTCAGGTCACCCGCCGGGCGACCTGAGGGTCCGGGCGGCCGGGGCACCCGCGCGGAGCCGGTAGACTGGGCGGACGCACAGGGTCTTCCGTGCGCCGTGTGAGGTGGGGACGGCGCACACCCGCTCCGCCCTACCCCTTCTCGGGAGGGCGCCCGACCCGAAGGCCCAACCCCCGTGTCACCGATCGCCAGCTACCGGCGGCTGTTCTCCCTCGCCGGTCCCCTCTACGTCCTCGTCGCGTTCGTCGGCCGCCTGCCGCTCGCGATGAGCCAGATGGGCACCCTCCTCCTCGTCTCCGGCACGACCGGCTCGTACGGCCTCGGCGGGGCCGCGGCCGGCGCGCTCGCCGTCGCCAACGCGGCCGGGGCCCCGGTGGCCGGTGGCGTCGCCGACCGGGTGGGCCAGCGCCCGGTCGTCCTGGTCCAGTCGGTCGCCGGCGGCCTCGGGCTGCTCGCCCTCGTCGCGCTCGCCCGGGGTGGGGCGGTTCCGGCGGTCGTCGTCGCGGCGGCCGCGGTCGCCGGCGCGCTGATGCCGCAGGTCGGGCCGCTGGCCCGGGTGCGGTGGCGGCCGATGACCCGCCACCAGGGCGAGCACCAGCCGCGGCTGATGGAGACCGCGTTCTCGTACGAGGGCGCGGCCGACGAGGCGTCCTTCGTCATGGGTCCGGCC